>NZ_JAKSYA010000033.1:0-1922 GCF_022829485.1 Methylobacterium sp. J-059 | reverse complement strand
GCCCCCTCGATTTTGGACGGTTTGTCCGAGACGTCCGCGTTGCGGTTGCTTCCGGAGAGCGATCTCCGGGCGGTGGCGGACGCGGTTCGCTCGGAGATGATCGAGGCCGTGTCGGTGACGGGCGGTCATCTCGGGTCGGGGCTCGGGGTGGTCGAGCTGACGGTAGCGCTGCACCACGTGTTCGACACGCCCGACGACCGGATCGTGTGGGACGTCGGGCACCAGGCGTATCCGCACAAGATCCTGACCGGGCGGCGCGAGCGGATGCGGACGCTGCGCCAGGGCGGCGGGTTGTCGGGCTTCACCAAGCGCTCGGAGAGCGAATACGACCCGTTCGGGGCGGCGCATTCCTCGACCTCGATCTCGGCCGCTTTGGGCATGGCGGTGGCGCGGGACCTGCACGCGGCCTCGGAGAAGGCCAAGGGGCACGCCGAGCCCAAGCGCCGCAACATGATCGCGGTGATCGGGGACGGCTCGATGTCGGCGGGCATGGCCTACGAGGCGATGAACAACGCCGGCGCGCTGCATTCGCGGCTGATCGTGATCCTGAACGACAACGACATGTCGATCGCGCCGCCCGTGGGCGCGATGTCGGCCTACCTGGCGCGGCTGGCGTCGGGCGGGGCGTACCGGGGCCTGCGCGAGACCGCCAAGCAGCTCGGCAAGCTGCTGCCGAAGGCGATCTACCAGCGGGCGGCGCAGGCCGAGGAGTTCGCCCGCGGGCTGATCGTCGGCTCGGGCACGATGTTCGAGGAGATGGGCTTCCACTACGTCGGGCCGGTGGACGGGCACAACCTCGACCACCTGCTGCCGGTGCTGAAGAACGTGCGCGACTCGGAGCAGGGCCCGATCCTGCTGCACGTGGTGACGCAGAAGGGCAAGGGCTACGCGCCGGCGGAGGCGTCGGCCGACCGCTACCACGGCGTGGTGAAGTTCGACGTGCTGTCGGGCGTGCAGACCAAGGCCAAGGCCAACGCCCCGGCCTACACGCGGGTGTTCGGCGAGAGCCTGATCAAGGCGGCGGATGCCGACGACAAGGTGGTGGCGATCACCGCGGCGATGCCGGGCGGCACCGGGATCGACCTGTTCGGCAAGGCGCATCCGGACCGGACCTTCGACGTCGGGATCGCCGAGCAGCACGCGGTGACGTTCGCCGGCGGCCTGGCGACGGAGGGCTACAAGCCGTTCGTGGCGATCTACTCGACCTTCCTGCAGCGGGCCTACGACCAGGTGATCCACGACGTGGCGCTGCAGAACCTGCCGGTGCGCTTCGCGCTGGACCGGGCGGGGCTGGTGGGGGCCGACGGGGCGACGCATGCGGGGGCGTTCGACCTGGCGTACCTGTGCTGCCTGCCGAACATGACGGTGATGGCGGCGGCCGACGAGGCCGAGCTGGTGCACATGGTGGCGACCTGCCACGCGCACGACGACGGCCCGATCGCGCTGCGCTACCCGCGCGGCGAGGGGGTGGGCGTCGAGATGCCGGAGGTGGGCGTTCCGCTGGCGATCGGCCGGGGCCGGATCGTGACGCGGCCCGAGGGCGCGCGGGTGGCGCTGCTGTCGCTGGGCACGCGTCTGTCCGAGGCGCTGAAGGCGGCCGAGACGCTGGAGGCGGCCGGCATCGCGGTGACGGTGGCAGATGCGCGCTTCGCCAAGCCGCTGGACGAGGCGCTGATCCTGGACTTGGCGGCGAGCCACGAGGTTCTGATCACGCTGGAGGAGGGCTCGCGCGGCGGCTTCGGGGCGCAGGTGCTGCACCTGCTGACCGAGCGCGGCGTGCTCGACGCGATGCGGCTGCGGGTGCGCACGATGACCCTGCCCGACAGCTACCAGGACCACGACAGCCCGGACAAGATGTACGCCGAGGCCGGCCTCGACGCCGCCAGCATCGTCCGGAAGGTCGAGGACATCCTCCCCGAGCG
>NZ_JAKSYA010000147.1:0-1101 GCF_022829485.1 Methylobacterium sp. J-059 | reverse complement strand
TAGCGGAGGGGCTGAAACACGGCCTGGCTGGGCTGGTTTGCCCGCGAGGGGGCCGAGATGCCGGGCGAATGGCGGGGCGGCCGGGCCTGGGAGTTCGCGGGCTTCTCGTTGAGGTCGGCATCGGTGGGCTTGGAGGCGGCGGTGTCGAGCACGGTCTGGAGGTTCTTGGTGAAGGCCTGACGGTTCTGCACCACCGACAGGTTCGAGCCGGAGGTCGAGGCCTGCGAGCGCAGGGTCGAGGACGCGTTCGTCAGGCTGGTGAGCGTCGAGGTCACCGTGCTGTCGAGCAGGAAGTTGCCCTTGCCGTCCGCAGTCGCACCGGAGTTGCCGGTGATCGACGTCAGGCTGAGGCCGCCCGAGGTGGCATCGACGCCCTGCACGTCGAGGTTCGAGGTGTCCTTCTCGTTGAACGAGATGTGCAGCTTGTTCGAAGCCGCGCTGCTCGACAGCAGGTTGGTGCCGTTGAAGCTCGAGTCCTTGGCGAGCTGGTCGATCTGCGTCAGCAGGCTGTTGTACTGCTTGGCGAGCGCCGCGCGCTCCTTGACCCCGGTCACCGTCAGGTTCGAGCTCTGACCCGCCGTCGAGGTGGTGCCGTATTGAGGACCCGCGTTCGCGGTGCCGCTGGTGAAGCCGAGCGCGGTCTGGTCGGCGGGCGACGAGAACTCGATATCGGCCGTACCGTTGACGACGATCTTGGTGCCGGTGACGTCCTTGCTGAACGCGTTGCCCGCACCTTGGGCGCTGACGGCGGTGTTCAGCTTGGCGATGGTCGTGTCGATGGTGTCGCTGGCGGTCAGCGTGGTCGAGACCGCGGTGCCGTTGACTTCCAAGTTAACGGATCCGGCAGCGGCCGAGAAGGCAGCGGCGGCCGTTCCGGTGGTGGTGATCTGCGTCGCGAGCGCCTGGTTGGCGGTCGACTTGGCCGAGTCCACGAGCTTCTGGATCGAGGTCAGGCCCTGGTTGGCCGCCTGGATCGTCTGCACGCCGTTGGAGATGCTGTCGAGCAGGGTGCCGAGATCCGAGGAGCGGTTCGACAGGCTCTGCGCGGTGAAGAAGTTGACCGGGTTGTCGAGGGCCGAGGAAACCTTCTTGCCGGTGGAA
>NZ_JAKSYA010000143.1:0-109397 GCF_022829485.1 Methylobacterium sp. J-059 | reverse complement strand
GAGCCCAGGCAGCGACGGCGAGAGCACGGACGCCGGCGCCGGATGCGTTGTGCTAGTGGGGATCCGCAACGGCCCCCGGAGGACGGCGCGGCGCCACGGCCCGACCGGGAGCCGCGGAGGGGCTGCGAGAGCGTGCCGAAGGGACGGTGTGGTCATCGCAGGGGGCGCTCGCCCCAGCGCGGCGCCGGGGCGCCGATAGTCGCACATCACGCGCGCGGAGCCGTCCGGCCTCCCCTCCCCCGCAGAGGGGGGAGGGAACGGGTGGCGACGTCGACGCGCGAGGCATGACGATGATCGTGGGGATCGCTCGTCCTCTCATGCCGGCAGGATCGTCGCGGCGTCGGGGGCGAAGCGGACCGCGACCGCTTCGCCCACGGCCGGCGCGCCCTCGCCCGGCGCGGTTGTCGCGCGCAGGCAGGTGCCGTCGGCGAGGCGGACGACGCGGCGGGTGCGGTCGCCGAGGAAGGTCTCCTCGATCAGCGTCCCGGGCACGCCCTCCCCGCTCAGGCTCAGGTCTTCGGGACGCACGGCGAGGACGATGTCGGCGCCGGCTGAAAGAGGCGCGTCCGGCGCGCGCGCAAGCAGCGGTCCTACCACGCTCTCGACGCCGCGATGCGGGCCGGGTTCCTCCGCCCCGAGGCGGCCGGGGATGAGGTTCACGTCGCCGAGCAGGCCCGCGACGAATCGCGTGGCCGGCCGGCGGTAGAGGTCGGCCGGGCGGCCCACCTGCACGAGCCGGCCGCGATCCATCACGCCGATGCGGTCGGCCAGGGTCATCGCCTCCGCGGGATCGTGGGTGACGACGACGAAGGTGGTGGCGAGGCGGCGCTGCAGCGCGCGCAGCTCCGCCTGCGTCTCCTCGCGCAGCGTGCGGTCGAGGGCCGCCATCGGCTCGTCGAGGAGCAGCACCCGCGGCTCGCGGGCGAGCGCCCGGGCCAACGCCACGCGCTGGCGCTGGCCTCCCGAGAGCGTCGCCGGCGCGCGGTCCGCGAAGCCCTCGAGGCGCACGAGGCGCAGCAGCGCGGCGACCCGCTCGGCCGTCGCCGCGCGGCCGGCGACGAGGCCATCGAGCCCGTAGGCGACGTTCCGGCCGACGCTCATGTGCGGGAACAGCGCGTAGGACTGGAACATCATGTTCACCGGCCGGCGATGGGCCGGCAGCGCGGCGAGATCCTGGTCGCCGAGGCGGATCGCGCCCGAGCTCGGCGCCTCGAACCCGGCGATCAGGCGCAGCAGCGTGCTCTTCCCGCACCCCGAAGGCCCGAGCAGGCAGAAGAACTCGGACGCCGCCAGGTCGAGGGAGACGGCGTCGACGGCCGTTCCGGCCCCGAACCGCTTGGTCAGGTTCTCGAGTCGCAGCAGCGGCGCGGACAAGGGCTCAGCCGTCCTCGCGCAGGGCCTCGGCGACCCGGGCCTCCAGCAGGTCCGGCCGGCGGATCACCAGGGCGCCGCGGGTGCGGTCGACGAGGCCCTCGGCCGCCATCACCGTGAACTCGCGGGTCACCTGCTCGCGGCGGCAGCCGATGCGGGCGGCGAGCACGTGGTGGTAGGGCGGCGGCGTCACCACCCGCTCGTCGCCCCCGCCCGCCCGCGGCACCGAGAGCCGCAGCAGCTCGGCATAGAGGCGGTGGCGCAGGTCGAGCAGCGCGTGCTCCATCAGGCGGGTGTTGAGCTCGCGCACGCGCTTGGTTAGCAGGCGGAACAGCCGGTCGGCGATGGCTTCCGAGGCGAACACCATCTGCCGGAACACCGAGGCCGGGACGACGCAGAGCTCGCCGCGGGTCAGCGCCGTGACGTTGGCCGAGCGGCCGACGCCGTCCAGCGCCGACAGCTCCCCGAAGAACGCGCCGCCGCGCATCTCGCCCAGGATCACCTCCTTGCCGGACTGCGTGCGGTTGAGGATGCGCACCTCGCCGGTGGCGAGGAAGTAGACGTCGGTGGAGACGTCGTCGAAGTCGACCAGCACCTCGTTCTCGTCGAAGCGGCGCCAGTGGCAGCGCGTCTCGAAGGGGCCGAGCTCGATGCCCGGCTCCTTGAAGAACGGAATGGTGGAGAGCCGTGCCATCGAAAACCGGTCCCTTCGCGATGCGCCGGGACCGCCGCGCCGCGGACCGTCTGAAAGTCCGCGCGACCGGCCCGACCCGGAGCATCGCGTCGTCGAGCTTGTTGCCGGATCGTGACGACCGGGTCGTCACCGGTCAAGCCGACCGTCGGCGATGGAGGTGGATGGGGCCGCGCCGGACTACGCGAGACTGTGATTTCCCGTTCGCGCCGACGTCGCTTAGGTGAAGGACCGCATTCGGCCTGCGAGGGCGCCCGGGATCCGGAATGCCGCGCCTGTTGCCCCCCGATCGAAGGCCTCCGGCCTCACCGCCCGACCTTTTCGCGCCGGGACGCGCGGCGATTTCGATCCCCCTCGACGCGCGCCACGCTCCGGCCGGTCCCGTGTTCGGCGGTCGTCGGGCGACCCTCGGGGCCGCGTTCACGCTGGCGGGACGCGGGCTTCACACCGGGCGCCGCGCGACCGTGCGCGTCGGCCCGGCCCCGCCCGGGCACGGCATCGTCTTCCGCCGGCGGCTTCACGGCGGGCGAACGGTCGACGTCCCGGCGCTGTGGACCCTGCGCGAGCGCCAGCCTTTGTGCACGGCGTTGCGCTCGCCGGAGGGGCCGCTGGTCCGCACCGTCGAGCACCTGCTCGCCGCGCTCTCGGCCGAGCGCATCGACGAGGCGCTCGTCGAGATCGATGCCGAGGAGCTTCCGATCTTCGACGGCAGCGCGGTGCCCTGGTGCCGCGCGATCCGCGCGGCGGGCCGGATCGAGAATGGCGAGCCGCGCCGCATGATCCGGGTGCTGCGAACCGTCGAGGTGGTGGACGGCCGGCGCACGCTGCGCATCGCGCCGCATGACGGGCTTCACGTCTCCGCCCATCTCGCGCTGGCGCATTTCGGCCCGCTCGACTGGTCCGGCCCGGTCACGCCGGACGTGTTCCTCGCGGAGATCGCGCCGGCGCGAAGCTTCGGGCGCTACTGGCGCGCGATGCTCGGGCGCGCCTACGGCTTCGCGACGCGCAAGCCGTTCCTGCAGGGCTGCGGCGTGCGCTCGGCGGCGATGATTGTGCGCGGGGGGATCGTCGGCGGGATGCGGGTGCCCGACGAGCCGGTGCGCCACCGCGTCCTCGACCTCGTCGGCGACCTCGCGCTCGCCGGCCATCCGATCCTCGGGCGGCTGACGGCGGCCCATACCGGGCACGAGCTCAACCACGCGCTGGTCGCCAAGCTGATGTCCGACCCGACGGCTTGGGACCTGGTCTGAGGCGTCCCACGACTCAAGCGCATGGCACCGCACGCTTGCCACCGGGCGCCGGTCTCGCCAGAACGCCCCATGCTCCGCGTCAACGACCTCACCCTCCGCATCGGCGAGCGCCTGATCCTCGACGGCGCGAGCTTCTCGATCCCCGACCGCGCCCGCGTCGGCCTCGTCGGCCGCAACGGCGCCGGCAAGACCACCTTGTTCAAGGCGATCCTCGGCGAGTGGCCGGTGGATGCGAGCGCGGTCTCGATGCCCAAGGGCATGCGCATCGGCGCGGTGGCGCAGGAGGCGCCGGCCGGGCCCGAGACGCTCCATGCGGTCGTGCTTGCCGCCGACACCGAGCGCGCGAAGCTCATGGCCGAGGCGGAGGGCGCCGACGGGCTGCGCCGTGCCGAGATCGAGACGCGGCTCGTCGACATCGGCGCGCATTCGGCGCCGGCCCGCGCGGCGGCGATCCTGCACGGCCTCGGCTTCGACGCGGCGGCGCAGAACCGGCCGTGCTCGGACTTCTCCGGCGGCTGGCGCATGCGCGTGGCGCTCGCCGCGGTGCTGTTCTCCGAGCCCGACCTGCTGCTGCTGGACGAGCCGACCAACTACCTCGACATCGAGGGCACGATCTGGCTCTACGACTACCTCGAGCGCTATCCCCGCACCGCGATCATCATCTCTCACGACCGCGACCTGCTCGACGAGTCGGTCGACCACATCCTGCACCTCGACCGCGGCAAGCTGACGATCTACCGCGGCGGCTACACCTCCTTCGCCAAGCAGCTCTCCGAGAAGCGGATGCTCCAGGCCAAGGCCAAGGTGAAGCAGGATGCCGAGCGGGCGCATCTCCAGAGCTTCATCGACCGGTTCAAGGCCAAGGCGACGAAGGCGCGCCAAGCGCAGTCGCGCGTCAAGAAGCTCGCCAAGATGGTGCCGATCGCCGGGCTGATCGAGGACGACGTGCCGGTGATCCACCTGCCGAGCCCGGAGAAGCCGCTCTCGCCGCCGATCGTGGCGATGGAGCGGGTGGCGGCCGGCTACCCCGACCGCATCGTGCTCTCGGGCCTCAACCTCAGCCTCGCCCCCGACGACCGCGTCGCGCTGCTCGGCGCCAACGGCAACGGCAAATCGACCTTCTGCAAGCTCATCGGCGGCCGGCTCGACGCGCTGTCGGGCGAGCTGCGCCGCTCCTCGAAGATGAAGGTCGCCTACTTCGCCCAGCATCAGCTCGACGAGCTGCGCCCGGCCGAGAACGCGGTGGCGCACCTGCGCACGCTGATGCCGGACGCCCCCGAGGCGCGGGTGCGCGCCGCCACCGCCCGGCTCGGGTTTCCCGCCAACAAGGCGGACACGCCGGTCTCGCAGCTCTCGGGCGGCGAGAAGGCCCGCCTGCTGATGGGGCTCGCCGCCTTCGAGGGGCCGCACCTGCTGATCCTCGACGAGCCGACCAACCACCTCGACATCGAGAGCCGGCAGGCGCTGGTCGAGGCGATCAACGACTACGAGGGCGCGGTCATCCTGGTCAGCCACGACCGCTTCCTGGTCGAGGCCTGCGCCGACCGGCTCTGGCTGGTCGCCGACGGCTCCGTGAAAACCTTCGACGGCGACATGGACGATTACCGGCGCCTCGTGCTGGCCGGTCCCGAGCGCGACGCCGCCCGCGACGAGGACGCCTCGGGCGGCAAGCAGGCCGAGGCGCGGCGCTCAGCGGTGGAGCGCCGCGCCGCGCTTGCCCCCTTGCGCAAGCGGCTCGAAGGCTTGGAGGCGCGCATGGACAAGCTCACCGCCGCCATCGCCAAGATCGACGCGGCGCTCGGCGACGGCACCGCCTTCCTCCAGAACGCGGCCAAGGCCGGCGAGATCGCGAAGATGCGCGCCGACGCGGTCGCGGCGCTCGGGGCCGCCGAGGAGGAATGGCTCTCGGTGAGCGGGGAGATCGAGGCGGCGGCCTGATCGGCCTTCAGCCCCTGTACAGGCGCGGCCCGCGACAGGATGTCGACGTTCCACGATACGAACCGTCGCCGTGCGGGAGAGCGTCGGCGATCGAGGATGGATGATGCCTGATACGGTCGTGCTCGATGCCATCGCGCCGACGACGCCGGCGGCCGGTGGGCCGGACACGGTCGTCGCCATCCCCGTGCGCAACGAGGCCGAGCGCATCGGCTTCTGCCTCGACGCCCTCGATGCGCAGCAGGGCCTGGCCCCGGGCCGCCTCGGCATCGTGCTCTTCCTCAACAACTGCACGGACGACACCGCCCGCATCGTCGCCGAGCTGGTGCCGCGGCTTTCCGTGCCGGTGCGGGTGATCGAGATGGAATATGCCGGCGCCCATGCCGGCTGGGCCCGGCGCAAGGCGATGGACGCGGCCGCCGGCTGGCTCGGCGGCGCCGGCACCATCCTGTCCACCGACGCCGACAGCCGCGTGCCGCCGGACTGGGTCTTCGCCAACCTGCGCGCGCTCGCGGCCGGCGCCGACGCGGTCGCGGGCCGGGTCGAGCTGATCCCCGAGGAGGCGGCCCTGCTGCCGCCCTCGCTCCCGGCCCGCGGACGCCTGGAAGACGCCTACAGCGCGCTCCTGACCGAGGCGGAGGCGCGGATCGACCCCGATCCGAACGACCCGTGGCCGTGCCACCGCACCACCATCGGCGCGACGCTCGCCGTCAGCCGCGACGCCTACGCCCGGGTTGGCGGCATGCCGGAGATCGCCCTCGGCGAGGACGGCGCCTTCGTCGCCCGCCTCCTCGCGCACGGGTTCCGGGTCCGCCACGACCCGGCGGTGATGGTGTTCATCTCCGCCCGCCTCACCGGCCGGGCGCCGGGCGGGGTCGCCGACACCATCCGCTCCCGCTGCGAGGATCCCGGCGCGCTCTGCGACGCGCGACTCGAACCGGTGCCGCGCGCGCTCCATCGCTACCTCTGGCGCCGCCGCCTGCGCCGGCTCCATGCCTCCGGCAGGCTCGGGACGAGCACGGCCTGGGCGCGCCGCCTCGGCATCCCGGCGGACGAGGCGGAGCGGATCGCCGCCCTTCCCCTTGTCGGCCAGGTCGTCGCGGAGGCCGAGCGCGCCAGCCCGAAGCTGAAGCACGCCCCGCTGAGCGTCCCGCAACTGCCCGGCCAGATCCGGCTCGCGAAGGCGGTGCTGCCGGTCGTGCGGGCGTTCGCATCGGTTCGGGACCGATGGGAGGGGCCAGTGGCTGTCGCGGCGTCGACATCGGCAGGGGCGGTCACGCGGGCCATGCCCTGAATTAGGTAAGGCGCCGGTCCCCTCCCCCGGTGGCCTCAGGCCCGCGCCGGCGCGGGCGCCGGCGACTTCGCCTTTCCGAGCCCCAGCACCAGGGCGCAGCCGATGGCGGAGAGGATCACCAGCGGCATCAGCCCCAGCGGGTAGCTTCCCGTCGCGTCCTTGATGACGCCGAGGAGGTAGGTGCCGAGGAACCCGCCGATGTTGCCGATGGCGTTGATCTGGGCGATGCCGGCCGCGGCCGCGCCCGCCGAGAGCCATTCGGTCGAGAGCGCCCAGAACGGGCCCTTCACGGTGTAGGTCGCGGTGATGGCGAGGCACAGGATCAGGATCGTCGGCCAGAGCTGGCTCGTCAGCACGGACGCGGCGAGGCTGGCGGCCAGCAGCCCGAGCGGCAGCGCGGTGTGCCAGACGCGCTCGCGCCGCCTGTCCGAGGACCGCCCCCAGACGATCATCAGCACCGAGGCGATGCCGAAGGGGATTGCGTTCAGCAGCCCGGTCTCGGAGTTGGTCAGGCCGAAGGACTTGATGATCTGCGGTTGCCACAGCGACAGGCACTGGCTCGCCCCGGAGGCGCCGGCGTAGATCAGCGAGGCGGCAAGCACATAGCGGTTGGTCATCACCTGCCGCAGCGAGAGGTGGCCGGCGGGCCTCCCCGCGCCCTCCACCACCGAGGCCCGGTCGTCCGCCAGGCGCTCGGTGAGCCAGGCGCGCTGCTGCGGCGTCAGCCAGCTCGCGCGGGCGGGGCCGTCCGGCAGCAGGACGAAGGCGAGGATGCCGAGCAGCACCGCCGGTACCGCCTCGATCAGGAACAGCCACTGCCAGCCGCGGAAGCCGAGCATCCCGTCGGTGCCGAGCAGCCAGGCCGAGAGCGGCGACCCGAAGAAGCTCGAGATCGGGATCGCGACCATGAAGATCGCCACGATCCGCCCGCGATAGGCGCGCGGGTACCAGTAGGTCAGGTAGAGGATCACGCCGGGGAAGTACCCGGCCTCGGCCGCCCCGAGCAGCAGGCGCACCGCGTAGAACGAGACCGGGCCCACGACGAAGGCCATCCCGGCCGAGACGAGCCCCCAGGTGATCATGATCCGCGCGAGCCAGATGCGGGCGCCGAAGCGCTCCATCGCGACGTTGCTCGGCACCTCGCACAGCACGTAGGACACGTAGAACAGGCCGCCGCCGAGGCCGAACTGCGCCGGCGACAGGCCGATGTCCTGGTTCATCTGCAGGGCGGCGAAGCCCGCGTTCACCCGGTCGACGAAGGCGACGAAGTAGGCCAGCATCAGGAACGGCAGGATGCGCCACGTCACCGTGCGCAGGGTGGCGCGCTCGATCGCGCCGATCTCCGCCTGAGCCATGGTCCGTCACTCCCTCGCGTCGCCGGCGCATCCGGCGTTCCACGAACCCGGCACCCCTCGGCCGGGGACGATCGCGACACCGCCGCCCCCCTGTCAACGGCTGCCGGGTGCGGCGCCGCGGGCGCGATGCGACGGCGAGGCACCAGGCGGCGCCAGGCAACGTTCCGCCCGCTCATCCCGTTGTCGCGACGACCGATCCGTCCTGAGACGAGGCGCAAGGCGATGGCGACGAGCCCCGACGGCTTACCCCCTGCCCTTCCCGGGCGGCGGGAGGTGATCGACACGGCGGCTGGCCGGGTGAGCGTCTACGGCTCGGCCGAGGCCGAAGGGGTGCCGCTGCTGCTGATCCACTCGATCAACGCCGCCGCCAACGCCTACGAGGTCCGCCCGCTCTACCTGCATGCGCAGGGGCGGCGCCCGGTCTACGCCCTCGACCTGCCGGGCTTCGGCTTCTCCGAACGTTCGCGCCGGCTCTACACTCCACGGGTGATGGCGGACGCGATCCACGCCGTCGCCGACGCGATCGCGCGCCGGCACGGCGTCGTCCGCATCGACGCGATCGCGCTCTCGCTCTCGGCCTCCTACCTCGCCCGCGCCGTGGTCGAGCGGCCGGAGGCCTATCGTGCGATCGGCCTGATCAGCCCGACCGGGTTCGACCGGCGCCTCTCCGGGCGCGGGCCGGCGGGCGGCGACCGCGGCAGCCCGCGCGTCGGTGCGATCGTCGATTCGCGCCTCCTCGGGCCGGCGCTGTTCGCCCTCCTCGTCAGCCGCCCGAGCATGCGCTTCTTCCTGCAGAAGACCTTCGGCTCGAAGCGGATCGACGAGGGGCTGTTCGCCTACGACTACCGCTCGGCCCACCAGCCCGGGGCGCGGCACGCGCCCTACTGCTTCGTGGCCGGCCACCTGTTCCCGACCGACGCCACCACGCTCTACGAGGCGCTGACGCTCCCGGTGCTGATGCTCCACGGCAGCCGCGGCGACTTCGTCGACTTCCGCGACGCGCCGCGCTTCGCCGCCCGGCCGAACTGGACGATCCGCGCCCTGCCGACCGGGGCCTTCCCGCATTTCGAGGACCCGGCGACGGTGACGGGGCTCTTCGACGGGTTCTTCGCCGGCCTCGCCTGACCGCTCAGGCCGCGGCGACGCGCTAGCGGAGCCAGACCACCCCGCCGGACAGGGTCTCGCAGGATCTCAGCTCGAGCCGGCGCTTGGCCCCGAGCGAGTCGGCCTCGGTGCCGTCGACGTCGAACACCGCGGGAGTGCCGCGAAGGCCGTCGACGGCCGGGGCGAGCAGCAGGCTGAGCTCGTCGATCACGCCGGCCCGCAGCATCGAGCCGTTGATGCCGCCGCCGCCCTCGACCAGGAGGCGGGCGATGCCGAACAGGCGGCCGAGCTTCTCCACCGCCAGCGCGAAGTCGATCGTCTCGGTGCCGGCGAACAGGTAGGATTGCCCGCCCGCCCGCAGGCGTCTCAGATGCGCGTCGGGGACGGCCTCGGTCAGGACCACCACCACGTGATCGCCGGTGATCTCGTTCCGCGCGCCCCAGTCGAGGCGACCCTTCGCGTCGAGGGCCACCGCGTAGCCGGACGCGTCGCGCCGGGCGACGTGGTCCTCGCGCGGCACCGGGCCGTCATCGGCGGGCGGGGCGGCGAGCGGCGTGGCGCTGTCGGCGTAGCCCTGCATGGTGACGCGGCCGCACATCCAGGCATCGCCGTCGAGGCGCGCGTGCACCGTCTCGTAATGGCCGTCGGCGTCGATCCCCCAGCGGCGGGTCTTGATCCGCCCGTCGACGGAGCTGGTCATGTGGCAGATCACGTGCGGTCTGGCGGTCTCGGCCATCGTCGGGTCTCCTGCGGACGGGTCGCCGCTGGAACTAGCCCGCGACGGCCCTTCGCACAGGGGCCGCTCAGCTGACGCGCCAGCGTGATTCGAAGCCGATCAGGCGCGCCGCGCCCAACGCGGCGCTCTCGGCGCACTCGGCCGGGATCCGGCGCCACGCCGGAGGCCTGCGGAAATCGAAGCGGCGCATCGTCTCGCGCATCAGGAGCGCGATCTGCGCCTCGGTCTCCGGCGGGATCGGCCGCCCGGCCCACTCGTTCCGCGCCCGTGCCGGCGCCGCGGCGACGACGCGATCCCACGGCAGGCCCCAGGCGAGGTCGGCGAAGCGCGCGCAGGTGGCGGCGAAGCGGTCGGCGATCTCCTCGGCGAGGTCCGGAGCGTCGCCGCGGAACGGCTCCGGATCGAGACCGCGCGACCACGCCGCCTGGTCGAGGACGTGGCCGATCCGGCGCGGGTGGCCCTCCACCTGGCGGTGGACCCGGAGGTGCCGCAGGCGGCGCGAGGCCTCGACGGCGAGCGGCCCGGAACTGCGGTTGGTCACGGTCCGCAGGGCGTCGGCGTCCATCATCGGCGCGAGCCGCGCGGTCAGCCCGAGCGCGGCGACGAACCGCTCGACCAGCGTCGCGTCGGAGCGCGCGTCGCGCAGCGGCACGGCGATCACGGCGCCGTCCGTCGCCCGCGCCCAGGGCGCGATCAGCGCGCGATAATCGAGCCGCCCGGAGCGGCGGTTCGCACGGGCGTATTCGCGGAAGCTGCGCGGCTCCTTCACCAGCTGCGCGCGGTGGGCGTAGGCGGAGTTCAGGAACTCGAACGGCGGCTTGACCGCCATCACGACCTCCATCGCGAAGCCCCGGCGGACGAACGCCTCGGACAGCGTCCGGGGCACGCCGAAGCTCGGCCGCTGCACCGAGAAGTCCTCGTAGGACAGGATCACCGTGTCGGCGTCCGTCTCGGACAGGACGCGATCGAGGCGCGCGAGCATCGCGCGGCGCTCCGCCTTCGGCCGCCGCCCGTCGAGCGCCTCGCCCAATCCCTGGTGGTTGACGTCGGACCCGGGCTGGGCGCCTTCGGGTGCGAGGTCCGGGTAGAGCAGGCCGGCTTCCGCCAGCCGCGGCCGCAGGTTGGCCAGCACCTGCTGCAGCGATGTGGACCCCGTCCGGGGCATTCCGATATGGATGATCGCGCGACGCACCGTCGATCGCCTCCCTGTCCTGATCCCTGGCCGTCGCGGACCGTCCGCGCGGCCGTCCGTCCCCCAAGATCCCCCTCGGTTCCGATGATCGACCTGACGCTCGAGGCCGCCCGCACCATCGTCGCCACCGCCCTGGAGACGGCGCGAACGCGCGGCCTGAAGCCGCTTGCGGTGGTTGTATATGACGATCGCGGTTCTCTAAAATGTGTCCAGGCGGAGGACGGCACCTCGCTCCGCCGCGCCGAGATCGCGATGGGCAAGGCCAACGGCGCGCTCGCGCTCGGCCTCGGCTCGCGGGCGATCCACGCCCGCGCCGAGGCGCAGCCCTACTTCGTCGCCGCGGTGAGCCACGTGGTCGGGCCGGCGGCCCTGGTGCCGGTCCCGGGCGGCGTGCTGGTCCGTGCGGCCGACGGGCGCCTTCTCGGCGCCGTCGGCATCTCCGGCGACACCTCGGACAACGACGAGATCTGCGCGGTCGCCGGCATCGAGGCCGCCGGGCTCGTGCCCGAGACCGGCGCCTGAGCCGATGCGCCTGCCGCGCCGTGGCTGGCTGACCGGCGCCGGCGCCCTGCTGCTCGGGGGCTCGGCCGGGGCCGGAGCGGCCCCGGAGGCCACGTATCGGCGCGGCAACGACGCCGATCCCGAGACCCTCGATCCGCATCGCTCCTCGACGGTGGCCGAGGCGCACATCCTGCGCGACCTCTACGACGGCCTTCTCACCTACGACAATCGCGGCGCCATCGTCCCCGGCGCGGCGGAATCCTGGCGCATCTCGGACGATGCGCTGACCTACACCTTCACCCTGCGCGAAGGCGGGCGCTGGTCGAACGGCGATCCGGTCGAGGCCGAGGCCTTCGTCTATTCCCTGCGCCGCATCCTCGCGCCGGAGACGGCGGCGAAGTACGCCGAGGTGCTGTTTCCGATCCGCAACGCGGCCGCGATCAACCGCGGCACGATGCCGGCGACGGCGCTCGGGGTCGCGGCGCCGGACCCGCGCACGCTGACGATCGCGCTGGAGGCGCCAACCCCCTACCTCCTCGAATTGCTGACGCACCAGACCGCGCTGCCGGTGCACCGCCCCTCGGTCGAGCGCTTCGGCGACGGCTTCACCCGGCCGGGCAACCTGGTCTCGAACGGCCCCTATGCCCTGGCGGATTCGGTGCCGAACGACCGCATCGTGCTCAGGCGCAACCCGCATTTCCACGCGGCGGCCGAGGTCGCGATCGCGCAGGTCGCCTTCGTGCCGACGCCGGACCTCTCGAGCGCGGTGCGCCGCTACGATGCGGGCGAGCTCGATTCGCTGGCCGACCTGCCGGGCGACCAGATGGCGTCGCTCCGCCGCCGCTTCGGCGATCAGGTGGTGCTGGGACCCTCGCTCGGGCTCTACGCCCTGGCGGTGAACACGCGCAAGCCGCCCTTCGACGACGTCCGCGTCCGCCGCGCCCTCTCGCTGGCGCTCGACCGCGAATACCTCGCCGCGGCGTTGTGGGGCGGCACCATGAGCCCGGCCTACTCGCTGTGCCCGCCCGGCCTCGACAACTACCGGACGCCGCCGGAGACCGAGGGGCGCACCCGCCTCCCCATCGACAACGAGGACACGGCGAGGCGCCTGCTCACGGAAGCGGGCTTCGGGCCGGATCGGCCGCTGCGCGTCGAGTACCGCTTCAACACCAGCGACAACAACCGCAACACCGCCGTCGCCGTCGCCGAGATGTGGCGCGGCCTCGGGATCGAGACCCGGTTCGTCTACACCGACGCCAAGACCCACTTCGCCTACCTGCGCGACGGCGGCGACTTCGACGTCGCCCGCATGTCCTGGATCGCCGACTACTCGGACCCGCAGAACTTCCTGTTCCTGCTCACCACCGGCAACGACGGCATGAATCCCGGCCACTGGTCGAACCCCGCATACGACGCCCTCCTGGCCGAGGCCGCCGCCGAGCGCGACCTCGCCGCCCGCGCCGACCTGCTGTCCCGCGCCGAGAGCCTCGCGATGCGCGACCTGCCCTGGATCCCGGTGATGCACACGCGCTCGAAGGCCCTGATCTCGCCGCGCCTGCACGGCTACGTGCCGAACCTGCGCAACGCCGCGCCGACGCGGTTTCTGCGGCTGGTGGGCTGAGCACGTGTCCCCGGCGCTTGTCTCGCCGGGGCGGGAGACCGATACAGGACGGGACCATCGGCAGCGGAGCATTCCATGGACGACGTCGCACCGCCGGCGCCCGACCCGGCCCGCTCCAGGCGTCACCCGATCCTGCTCGGGGTCTTCGTGTTCGCGATGCTGTTCTTCGGCGATCTCTACCTCAATCACGGCACGAACCTCGCCGTCACGCTGCCGGCCTCGCTCGGGATCGGGATCTGGGCCGGGTATCGCGAAGCGCGACGGGCGTGAACGCTCCGACGCGGCATCGTCGCCTCCGACGCCCCGATCGCCCATGACCGGCTACCTCCTGCGCCGGCTGCTGCAGGCGGTCCCGACCCTGTTCGTGGTGATCGCGGCGAGCTTCTTCGTGATGCGGCTCGCGCCCGGCGGCCCGTTCGACCTGGAGCGGCCGCTGGCACCGGCGGCCATGGACAACCTGCGGCGGGTCTATGGGCTCGACCAGCCGCTGGCGGTGCAGTTCGGGCGCTACCTCGCCGCCCTGGCGCGGGGCGATCTTGGGCCGTCCTTCTCGTTTCGCGACCTCACCGTCGCGGACCTGTTCGCCCGCGGCCTGCCGGTCTCGATGATCCTGGGCGGCTTGGCGCTCGCCGTCTCGCTGATCCTAGGGGTCGGCCTCGGCGCGCTGGCGGCCTACCGCCGCGGCGGATGGCTCGACCGCCTCGTCGGGGCGGGCGCCTCCCTCGGCCTCTCGGTGCCGAGCTTCGTCGTCGCGCCGCTGCTGCAGATCGCCTTCGGCCTGTCGCTGCGCTGGCTGCCGGTGAGCGGCTGGGAGGGCGGCGCGCCGACGCATCTCGTGCTGCCGGTGATCACCCTGGCGCTGCCGCAGGCCGCGGGCATCGCCCGGCTCACCCGCGCGGCGATGGCGGAGGCGCTGCGCGCGCAGCACGTGCGGACGATGCGCAGCCTCGGCCTGCCGCCCTGGCGCGTCGCCCGCCACGCGCTGCGCGGCGCGCTGCTGCCGGTCGTCGCGATCCTCGGGCCGCTCTCGGCCGCCCTGCTCACCGGCTCGGTGGTGATCGAGACCATCTTCGGCCTGCCCGGGATCGGCCGCTACTTCGTCGAGGGCGCGCTGAACCGCGACTACACGCTGGTGATGGGGACGGTAGTGCTGGTGGCGGTCCTCGTCGTCGCCCTCAACCTCGTCGCCGACCTCGTCTCCGCGTGGCTCGACCCGCGCCTGCGGCTGCACGCGTGAGCCTACCCCCGCGCCTGTCGCCGTCGCGCCGCGCGCTGCTGCGGCTCTCGCACCATCGCGGCGCGACGGCGGCCTTCGCCGTGCTTGTCCTGCTGACGCTTGCCTGCCTCGTCGGCCCTTTCCTCACCGGCCATGCGCCGGAGCGGACCTACCCCGACCTGCGCCAGCTTCCCCCCGGCTTCGCGGCGCAGCCCGACGCGGATCATCTGAGGCCGGCGCTCGATCGCCTCGCCTTCCGCATCCGCGCCGCGGTCGCGCAGGCCGAGACGGCGGACGGCGTGCTCCGCCTCGTGCTGGCCTCGGAGGCGCCCATCGACGCGCGCGGCCTCGTCTACCTGCCGCGCTCCGACCTGTTCGGCGAGCCGCGCATCGTCGCCCGCGACGACGAGGGGCGGCGCCTCACCGTCGCGGTGCCGGTCCGCAGGCTGCACTTCCTCCTCGGCACCGACGTGCACGGGCGCGACCTGCTCAGCCGCAGCCTCGTGGCCGGCCGCGTCTCGCTGCTGATCGGGCTCACCGCGACGCTGGTCGCCCTCGGCGTCGGCATCGTCTACGGCGCCGTGGCGGGCTTCGCCGGCGGGGCCGTCGACGCCGCGATGATGCGCGTCGTCGACATCCTCTATGCCCTGCCGTTCGTGTTCTTCGTGATCGTGCTGGTGGTGTTCTTCCGCGCGAGCCTCGTGCTGATCCTGATCGCGATCGGCGCCGTGGAATGGCTCGACATGGCCCGCATCGTCCGCGCCCAGACGCTGGCGCTGCGCCGCCGCGACTTCGTCCGCGCCGCCGAGGCGTTGGGGCTCTCGGCCGCGACCATCCTGCGCCGGCACATCGTGCCCAACACCCTCGGGCCGGTGACGGTGGCCGCCACGCTGCTGGTGCCGCGGGTGATCCTGCTCGAAAGCTTCCTGTCGTTCCTCGGCCTCGGGGTGCAGGAGCCGGCGACGAGCTGGGGCGTGCTGATCGCGGAGGGCGCGCGCAGCCTCGAATCCGCCCCCCACATGCTCGCCGGGCCGGCGGCGTTCCTGGTCGCGACGCTGGTCGCGCTCAACCGGCTCGGCGACGGGCTGGCCGACGCGCTCGATCCGCGCGCCGACGCCTGACGCCCGCGCCCGGCGATGTCACCGCATCTCGGTGTAGGCCGGGTAGACCTGCCGGACGCGGCGGCGCTCTTCGGGGATCGGCATCGCCGGGCGCACCCGCGCCTGCGCGGCCGCGGGCAGGACGATGTTGGTCTGGGCCGGGCGCAGGCGCCAGCGGTCGGCGCCGGACATCGCGACCGGCTGCCGGTCCCGGGCGAGCGTCGCGTCGGCGCCGTGCGTCGGCACGATGGCGAGGCCGGCGAGCGCGGCCGTGCCCAGGATCGCCACGCGCAGGCAGGGGCCGAGGCGGCGGGCTCCGGAACGGGCGGCCAAGGAATGGCGGGGCGGGAGGCGACCGGTCTTGCGGACGTCGGGGCGAGGCTTCATGGGGAGCATCCACGGTGATGCCGCCATCAACGCCCGCAACGATGAAAGCTCGGCCGAACCTTTTGTTGGTCTCCGCCGTTCTGAACAGCAGTCTCGAGTCAAGGTAAACACAGTCATGGCGACCAAAGTCGAGACGGCCTCGGGCGAGAAAACGCCCGAGCGCGCCCCCATGGGCACGGTCGTCGACACCGACATCTCGGCGCGACTGGACCGGCTGCCCTGGGGCCGGTTCCACGTCCTCGTCATCGTGGCGCTCGGCATCACCTGGGTGCTCGACGGGCTCGAGGTGACGCTCGCCGGGGCGCTGGTCGGGGCGCTGCGCAAGGCGCCGATGAGCTTCACCGAGTTTGACGTCGGCCTGGCCGCCTCGTCCTACCTCGTCGGCGCGGTCACGGGGGCGCTCGGCTTCGGCTGGCTCACCGACCGCATCGGCCGCAAGAAGCTGTTCTTCATCACGCTTGCCCTCTACCTCGCGGCGACCGCGGCGACGGGCCTGTCGTGGAACGTCTATTCCTTCTGCATCTTCCGCTTCCTCACCGGCGCCGGCATCGGCGGCGAGTACACCGCGATCAACTCGACGATCCAGGAGCTCGTCCCCGCCCGCGTGCGCGGCTGGACCGATCTCGTCATCAACGGCTCGTTCTGGATCGGCGCGGCGCTCGGCTCCTTCCTGTCGATCGTCCTGCTGAAGCCCGAGGTGATCGACCCGGCCTGGGGCTGGCGCGTCGCGTTCTTCACCGGCGGCGCCATCGGCCTCGTGATCCTGCTGCTGCGCACCTGGATCCCCGAGAGCCCGCGCTGGCTCGCGACGCACGGCTACACGGCGGAAGCCGACCGGGTCGTCACCGGCATCGAGAAGCGCTTCACCGACGAGGGCCACACCCTGCCGCCGGTCGACGCGGGCAAGCGCATGAAGCTGCGCACCCGCAGCCACACGCCGCTCTCGGAGGTGTTCGGGACGATGTTCGGCACCTCGCGCCGGCAGACGTTCGTCGGGCTGTCGCTGATGATCGCGCAGGCGTTCTTCTACAACGCGCTGTTCTTCACCTACGCCCTGGTGCTGGAGCGCTTCTACGGCGTGCCCGGCGGCAGCGTCGGCTGGTACCTGCTGCCGTTCGCGCTCGGCTCCTTCCTCGGGCCGGTGCTGCTGGGGCGCCTGTTCGACACGGTCGGCCGCCGCCCGATGATCGCCTTCACCTACGGCATCTCCGCGCTGCTGCTCGCGGGCGCGGGGTACCTGTTCAAGATCGAGGTGTTCGGCGCCTGGGCGCAGACCGGCGTCTGGATGGTGGTGTTCTTCTTCGCCTCCGCCGCCGCGAGCGCCGCCTACCTCACGGTGGCTGAGACCTTCCCGCTGGAGATCCGGGCGCTGGCCATCGCCGGCTTCTACGCGATCGGCACCGGCATCGGCGGCGTGTCTGGGCCGCTGCTGTTCGGCTCGCTCGTCGAGACCGGCTCCCGCGACGCGGTCTTCGGCGGCTACCTCGTCGGCGCCGCGCTGATGGCGGTGGCCTCGATCGTCGGCGGCCTCTTCGGCACGGCGGCCGAGGGGCGGTCCCTGGAGGACGTTTCGAAGCCGCTCGCGGCGGCGTGACGGCTCGTCCCGCGCGCTATGATCTGGCCGGGCGGCGTTAAGATCACGCCCCCCGGCGCCAAACCTGCCCGTGATAGACGAAGGTCTCGCCCTCGCTCGCCAGGGCCGCGAGCCCGGTGAAGGCGGGGTCGTGGACCGTGATGACGCTGGTCGGGATCGCCCGCATCATCGCGGCGAACGGCGCCTTCCGCTCGAAGGAATCGCGGAAGCCGCCCTGCTGCAGCAGCTTGACGATCCGCGGGGCGATGCCGCCGCCGATATAGACGCCGCCGGTGGCCAGGAACGTCAGGGCGAGGTCGCCGCAGACGCGGCCGAGCACGCGACCGAACAGCTCCAGCGCCTCGGCGGCATGCGGGTCGGAGGCGTCGAGCCCGGCCTGGGTCACCGCCGCCGGCTCGATCTTCTCCGGCGGCTCGCCGGTCCTGACGTGGCGCACCGCGGCGTGCAGGCGGGCGAGGCCGGGGCCGGAGAGCACGGTCTCGACGGTGATCCGGTCCTCGACGCGCTCCAGCGCGTGCCAGACCTTCTCCTCGAACGCGTCGGCGGGGCCGATATCGGTGTGGCCCGCCTCGGTCGAGACGATCGCGAGGCGATCCGAATACGGCACCAGGGCCGCGGCGCCGAAGCCGGTGCCGGGCCCGAGCACGACGCGGGCGCCCCCGGGCGCGTGCCCGGTCGGCCCGATCGGGGTCAGGTCGTGCGGCGCGATGCCGGCGGCGCCGGCGGCGACCGGGACGTAATCGTTCACGACGACGGACGAGTCGAGGTCGAAATCGGCGCCGATCTTCGCGCCCTCGATCACCCAGTGGGCATTGGTGAGCTGCACCTTCGGGCCGTCGACCCGGCCGGCGATGGCCAGGATCGCCGAGCGCGGCGGCTTTCCGCCTTCATCGCCCTGCTTGGCCAGCGCCGCGCGGATGGCGCTCGACGGGTCGGGGTGGCGCGCCGTCTCCTCGTGCGAGAGCGGGCGCGGCGCGGCGCCCTTGGAATCGACCACCGCGAACCGGGCGTTGGTGCCGCCGATATCGCCGACGAGGACCGGAAACGCGAACATGCGGTACCCTTTCCCGATCGACGCGGGCCGTCCCGGCCGACGCGTCGCTGTCTGTCCGATGGAGCCGCCGGCGCGGCTCAGGCCGCCGGCAGCGTGTCCGGGTCGATGATCCCGCCCGCCGCCCAGCTGCCAAGCAAGGCGTGCACCGCGTTCGGGTCGGCCAGGCGCCGCGCGGCCGCGGTCTCGCCGGGCCCGATGCGGATGCCGAGGCCGCCATACGCCGCGACGCTGGCGAACGCGATCTCGTCGGTGCGGTCGTCGCCGAGGAACACCGCGCGGCGGCCGGCATAGGGGGCGTGCTCGAGGAAGGCGCGGATCGCGTGCGCCTTGGTGGCCGAGGCCGGCACGATCTCGCCGACCGCCTTCCCGAGCTGGAGCCGGTACTGGCCCGACAGCTCGGTGGCGATCGCCGTGACCGCGGCCTCCGCCCGCTCGGCATCGGCCGGGTTCGCCAGGCGCCAGTGCACGGCGACCGAGGCGCCCTTGTCCTCGATCAGCACCGCGTCGAGGTCGGCGACCAGGGCCCGGAGCCGAGGCATCCGCGCACGCAGCTCCGGATGGTCGTCCGGGCTGCCGCCGGTGAGGACGCCGTCGACCCGGCGCTCGACCCCGTGCAGCCCGGCGACGTCGAAGGCGGCGGGTGCGAGGAAGTCGTCGATCACCGAGACCGGGCGCCCGGTCACGATCGCCAGCGCCCCGTCGAGCCGGGCGTGCAGCGCCTGGAGCATCGGCACCAGCCCGGGCTCGACCCGGACGAGGTCCGGCCGCGGCGCGATCTCGACCAGGGTGCCGTCGAAATCGAGGAAGAGGGCGATGGGCGTGTCCAACGGCGGCGCTCCGGGCTGTCGGGTCGGGGCTAGCACGCCGCGCGTTTTCGGCAAACGCATCTTCGCGGCGCCCTATGTTTCGGACGAGACGAACCGAGGACGACGCGATGCATCCGACCCCATCCCCGACGAAGCCCGGCGAGGAGAGCGTGTGGGCCTATCCGCGCCCGCCCCGGCTGGAGCCGGTCGCCGCGACGCTGAAGGTCGTCCTCGGCGGCCGCACCATCGCCGAGACGCGGGCCGGGTTTCGCGTGCTCGAGACCAGCCATCCGCCGACCTACTACTTCCCGCCCGCCGACGTCGCCGAGGGCGTGCTCGGGCCGGCGCACCGGGCCGGGATCTGCGAATGGAAGGGCCGCGCGGTGCTGTTCGACGTGACGGCGGGCGGCGCAGCGATTCCCGGCGCGGCTGTTCCCGGTGCCGCTTGGGCCTATCCCGATCCGACGCCGGATTTCCGCGCCATCGCCGGCTACGTCGCCTTCTATGCCGGCCCGATGGAGGCCTGCACCGTCGGCGGCGTCCGCGCGGAGCCGCAGCCGGGCGGCTTCTACGGCGGCTGGATCACCCCCGGCATCGTCGGCCCGTTCAAGGGCGGCCCTGGAACAATGGGCTGGTGAGCCTCGGGAGCTGTCCCGCCGCCCCAGGACCGCTACATCGGGCGCCGGGAACAAGGAGCACGGCATGAGCGATGCGATCGACGGAAGGCCGCAGGACGTCGGCATCGACCCGGGACGCCTGGAACGGATCGACGGCTGGATGCGCAGCCTCGTCGCGGAGCGCAAGCTCGCCGGGTTGTCGGTGAGCGTGGCGCGGCGCGGGCACACGGTGTTCCAGCGCGCCCACGGCCTCGCCGACCTCGCCCGCAGGACGCCGTTCACCACCGACACAGTGACGCGGATCTACTCGATGACCAAGCCGCTGACCTCGGTCGCGGTGATGCAGCTCTACGAGGAGGGCCGGTTCCAGCTCGACGACCCGGTCGCGCGCTTCCTGCCGGAGTTTTCCGAGATGCGGGTCGCGACCGGCGGCAACCGCGCCAAGCTCGAGACCGAGCCGGCCCGCCGCCCGATCACCATCCGCGACCTGCTCACCCATACCGGCGGCCTGACCTACGGCTTCATGGAATCGACCCTGGTCGATGCGCTCTACCGCCAGCAGGGCGCCGACTTCCTGCGCCCGGATGCGAGCCTCGCCGAGGTGGTGGCGACCGTGGCCCGGCTCCCGCTCCTGTCGCAGCCCGGCGAGGCGTGGAACTACAGCGTCTCGACGGACGTGCTCGGCCACCTCGTGGCCGTCGTCTCGGGGCGCGACTTCGCGGATTACCTGCGGGACGCCGTGCTCGCGCCGCTCGGCATGATCGATACCGATTTCTTCGTGAGACCCGAGAACATGGGGCGGTTCGCCGCGAACTACGTCTACGATCGCACCCGCACGCTGAGGCTCTACGACGACGCGGTCGAGACCCATTTCGCCAAGCCTCCGGCGATCGCCGGCGGCGGGGGCGGCCTCGTCTCGACGGCCTCCGACTACCTGCGCTTCTGCCGGTTCATCCTGAACAAGGGCGAGCTCGACGGCGCGCGCCTGCTCGGGCGCAAGACGGTCGAGCTGATGACGATGAACCACCTGCCCGGCGACCTCGCCGCGATCGGCACGCCGCGCTTCGCGGAATCGTCCTATCACGGCATCGGCTTCGGGCTCGGCTTCTCGGTGATGCTCGATCCGGCCAAGGCCCAGATCGTCGGCACGCCGGGCGAGGTCGCCTGGGGCGGCATGGCCTCGACCGCGTTCTGGGTCGATCCGGCCGAGGAGCTCGCGGTGGTGCTGCTGACGCAGCTCGTCCCGTCCTCGGCCCTGCCGATCCGAAAGGAGCTGCGGGTGCTGACCTACGCCGCGCTGACCGATTGACACGGGATCGAGGCGCGGGGGAGCATTCTCGGGCGAGGCGGATGCCCACGCGCGTGAGGATAACGCGACCACACGACGAAACAGAGCGTCTCCCGTGATCCAGGGATCACGGGAGACGCTCTCGTGGTCGACAGCGCCTTCGTTCTGCGGCGCCTATTCGTCGGCGGGCGCGGCCGCGGGCGGCGTGCCGGCGGCCGGAGCCGGGGCCGGCTTCGCGCCGGGCTTCGCCGCCGCGGGCTTGGCGGCGGTCGAGCCGGTCGCGGCCGGCTTGGCGGCCATGTATTCCGGATCGGTGCGCGGGCCTCCCGGACCGTTCGTCGGCCCGGTCATCTGGCCGGCGACCACGTCGGTCACGCGGTTCCAGGTCTGCGACTTGCACAGGAAGGCGATCAGACAGCCGCGGACGGTCAGCTCCTCCGGGGTGTCGGACCAGATCGTCACGTCGTAGGACTTGCCGTCCTCGGAATTGTAGATCTTGCCCTCGTAATGGGCGTCGGCGTTCGGCTTCAGCCCCATGATGAGCTGGTGGCCCAGCGATGCGCGCGTCTGCTTGCTCGCGTCGGGGTTCTTGAAGTCGACCCGCGGCTGGCCCTTGTCGTTGAGCGGCACCTTCAGCCACACGACGTAGCCGCACAGGCTCTTGTTGCTCGGGCCGCACTTCTCCACCCGGATGCGGGCACGCCCGTCCTCGGTAAGCCACGTGCCGCTCGGGTCCGCGGGCGTCGCCGCGTGCGCGATGCCCGAGAGCATGGCCAGCGCCATCGCACGCCCGGCCCAGGCGCCGATTCCCGCGCCGATCCGTCGAACCGTCATACCCACTACTCCTTCCGCGCGCCCGCGCCGTGGCCTTCGCCCCGCCCGCGTGCCCAATCTCTGGGCCCCGCCATCCGCTCGGAACATGACGGGATCATGGCCGTGCCTCGGCGCGCCGTGCCGCACGGCCGATGACGGGAGCGACCCGCTTCGGCTAAGCCTGCCATCCATGATCGTTCGCCCCCGTCCCAACCTCTTCGCCATCCTGTTCACCCTGCGCGGCTCGATCCTGCCGCGGGTGGCGCTGAAGGTCCTCGGGCTGACGGCCTTCGCCGCGCTGGTGGTCGCGGTCGAGCAGCGCGTTCCGGAACGGTTTCCGGTGACGGCCGGGATCGGCCCGTTCACCCTGATCGGGCTGGCGCTCTCGATCTTTCTCAGCTTCCGCAACAACGCCTGCTACGAGCGCTGGTGGGAGGCCCGGAAGGCGTGGGGCGCGCTGATCGTCGAGATGCGCGGCTTGAGCCGGACTCTGGTCGCCCTCCTGCCCGGTCCCGAGCACGATGCGGTCCGCCGCACCGGCCTGCGCCGGCTCGCGGGCTTCGGCCACGGCCTGCACGCGCGGCTGCGCGGCCTCGACGAGGCGGCCGCCGTCGCGCCCTGGCTGCCGCCGGGCGAGGTCGCACGCCTGCGCTCCTGCCCGAGCCCGACCGATGCGGTGCTCGCCGGCCTGACCCGCGACCTCGCAGGGGCCTATCGCGACGGGCATCTCACCGACGTGCTGTTCGGCGTCCTCGAGCGCAAGGTCTCGGACCTGTCGGCGATCCACACCGCCTGCGAGCGGATCCACGGCACGCCCCTGCCCTTCGCCTACACCCTGCTGCTCTACCGCACGGCGTGGCTCTACTGCCTGTTGCTGCCGTTCGGGCTGTCGGCCTCGCTCGGCTGGGCGACGCCGGTCGCGACCATGCTGGTGGCCTACACCTTCTTCGGCCTCGATGCGCTGGGCGACGAGCTGGAAGAGCCCTTCGGCCTGGAGGCGAACGACCTGCCCCTCGATGCGATGCTGCGCACGGCCGAGCGCACGGTGCTCGATGCCCTCGGCGAGCCGCTTCCGCCCGCGATGGAGCCGGTGCGCTACCGATTGGATTGAGCGTGCGGGCCGGCGACCGTCTCGCTCACGTCCGCGACGGGGCCGCGTCCGGCCCGGGCCCGAGCCGGCGCTGCATCAGCACCGTGCCGAGCCAGCGCCCGTGCTTGTGGCCGACGTTCTCGAGCACGCCGGCATGCGCGAAGCCCAGGCCCGCATGCAGCGCCACCGACGCCTCCGAGCCTGGATCGGTGATCACCGCCACCATCACCCGCGCGTCGATCGCCTCGCAGGCCGCGATGAGCGCCGCCAGTAGGGCGCGGCCGATCCCGAGACCGCGCGCGGCCTCGGCGACGTAGACCGAATCCTCCACCGTCGAGCGATAGGCCGCCCGCGCGCGATAGGGACCGGCATAGGCGTATCCGCAGACCGCGCCGTCGCGCTCGGCGACGAGGTAGGGATAGCCGTCCGCGACGAGCGCCATCCGCCGCCGCGCCATCTCGGCCAAAGTCGGCGGCTCGGTCTCGAAGCTCGCGGTGCCGTTCGTCACCGCGTCGGCGTAGATCCGGGCGATCGCGGCGATGTCGGCGTCGACGGCCGGGCGCAGGTCAGGCGTCATCGATCCGCTCGCGCAAAAAAGGGGCCGGCGCGACGGCGCCGGCCCTGCGGTCGATCGTTCGGCGATCCCTTCGGGATCGCGCGGGGATCACTCGGCCGCGGTCATCTCGGCGGTGAAGTGGCCGCACCAATCCTGCGAGGCCACCACCGGCCACAGGCCCTTGGACTCGGGAGCCGGCTGGCTCACCGGCGGGTTGAAACGGCACAGGCCCTGATCGCCGACGGCGGAGGCGCCGTTGGTCTTGTGGTCGTCGAAGAAGCGGCAGCTGTTGCAGGAGGCGTTGGTCGAGGTCATCGGGTTTCTCCGGTTCGGGCGTCTGTCGCGGGCTGTCGGAACCGTCGCCGGCCCCGTCGTCCGTCTGCAGTTCTTAATTAGAACAGCTCCAATATGGCGTCAACCGGCGAGTCCCGGCGCGGTTCCCGTTTTCGAGCGCGACCGGTGGAAACCGGTACGGTGCGCGCAGGAGCAACGCCGGACGGCAGCGGGGCCCCTTCCGGAAACGCCGGTCGTCACGGCCCGCCTGTCACCCGGCGCGGGCCTGCGAGCGGCGAGCGTCATCGACTCGCCATGGGCCCTCCCCTAACGTCCGGGGCGGGACCGGCGTCGGTGCCGGTCCGGAGGGTCCCCGCCCATGGTGCTGGAAACCGAATCGGCGCTGGAATCGGCCACCGCCCTGGCGACGAGCGAGGCGAAATCCGCCCGCACCGATCTGATCGAGGCGGCGGCATCGATCGTGGGCGGCCGCGGCGGACCGGGCGGCTTCGTCCGCGACCTGTTCGGCCGGGTGCCGCCGGAGGACCTGGCGCCCTACCCGGCCGAGGCGCTGGCCGACCTCGCGATCGCCGCGCGTGCGCATCTCGCGGTACCGCGCGCCACGGGTTCGGCGGCGAACCTCCGGCTCGTCGACGTCGCCGTGCCCGGCCCCGGGCGCACCCGCGAGCTGACCGTCGTCGAGGTCGTCAACGACAACCGCCCCTACCTGCTCGACTCGACCCTGGCGGAGCTGACCGAGCAGGGCCTAACGCCCCACCTCGTCGCCCACCCGATCCTCGGCGTCGAGCGGGACGCCGACGGGGCGCTCGTCCGCGTCGTCGGGGAGACCACGGCGGACGCCCACGGCGCCCTGCTGCGCGAGAGCTTCATCCACATCCACCTCGACCGGCTCGATGCCGGCGAGGCGCGCGAACGCCTCGAAGCCGGCCTCGCGCAGGTCTTTCGCGATGTGGCCCTGGTCACCGACGACCACGACGCGATGCTGGCCCGGCTCGGCGCGCTCGCCGAGGGCTACGGCCGCAATCCCCCGCCGCTGCCCGAGGGCGAGGTCGCCGAGGCGCGCGCCTTCCTCGAATGGCTGCGCGACGGCCACTTCACGCTGCTCGGCATGCGCGAGCACGCGCTGCCCGGCGAGCGGGCGGCCGAGGCCGAAAGCCTCGGCATCCTGCGCGATCCGGGCCTCGCCGTGCTGCGCCGCGGGCGGGCGCTCGTGGACATGACGCCGGAGATCGTCGCGTTCCTCGAGGAGCCGCACGCGCTGATCATCACCAAGGCGAGCCTCAAGGCCCGCGTCCACCGCGCGGCGCATCTCGACTACGTCGCCGTCAAGCTGTTCTCCGCGACGGGCAAGCTCACCGGCGAGGTCCGCATCGTCGGGCTGTTCACCGCCGCGGCCTACACCGCGCTCGCCCGCGAGGTGCCCTATCTCCGCGGCAAGGTCGCGGCCGTGGTCGAGAAGGCCGGCCTCGACCCGACGAGCCACGCCGGGCGGGCGCTGCTCGCCGTGCTGGAGACCTACCCGCGCGACGACCTGTTCCAGATCGACGTGGACCGGCTGTTCCGCTTCACCCTCGCCATCGCCAACCTCGCCGACCGGCCGCGCATCCGCGTGCTGTCGCGGACCGACCGGTTCGGGCGCTTCGTCTCGCTCCTCGTCTACGTGCCGAAGGACCGCTACGACTCGATCGTGCGCGCCCGCATCGGCGCCTATCTCGCCCAGGAATACGGCGGCCGGCTCTCGGCGACCTATCCCGACCTGCCCGACGGGCCGCTGGCCCGGATCCACTACATCGTCGGGTTCTCCGAAGCCGGCGCGCCGGAGCGCGACCCCTCGGTGCTGGAGGCCGGCATCGCCGCCCTGGTGCGGACCTGGGGCGACGCGCTGCGCGCCGCGCTCACGGAGGCCATGGGCGGATCCGAGGCGCGGGCGCTGGCCGTCCGCTACGGCGAGGGCTTCTCCGCGGCCTACCGCGAGAACTTCTCCGCCGAGGTCGCCATCGCCGACATCGCCATCCTCGAATCCCTGTCCGAGGACCGCTCGCGCGCCGTCGCGATCGACCGCCGCGACACCGACCCGGCGGCGCAGGTGCGCCTGAAGGTGTTCTCGCGCGGGGCGTCGCTGCCGCTGTCCGACCGGGTGCCCGGCCTGGAGAACCTCGGCTTCCGGGTGATCAACGAGCGGACCTACAGCGTGCTGCCGGCGGGGAGCGACACCAAGGTCTGGCTGCACGACATGCTGCTGGAGCGCGCCACCGGTGCGGCCATCGAGATCGGCCCGCTCGAGGCGCCGCTGGAGGCGGCGATGCTCGCCATCGCCGCGAACCAGGCCGAATCCGACGGCTACAACCGCCTCGTGCTGGAGGCCGGCCTCGCCTGGCGCGACGTGGCGCTGCTGCGCGGCCTCGGCCGCTACCTGCGCCAGCTCCGCGTGCGCTACGGCCAGGACTACCTCGCCGCGACCTTGAGCCAGCATCCCGGCATCGCCCGCCAGCTCGTCGCGCTGTTCCACGCCCGGTTCGACCCGGCCGCCGGGGGCGACCGCGGGGCCGCCGAGGCGGCGGTTCGCGAGGGCATCGAGGCGGCGCTCGCCGACGTGACCAGCCTGGACGAGGACCGGATCCTGCGCCGCTTCGTCAACCTCGTGGAGGCCGCGGTCCGCACCAACTTCTTCCAGAAGGCCGCCGACGGCACCCTGCGCGAGACGATCGCCTTCAAGTTCGCCTGCGCCAAGGTGTCGGGCATGCCGCTGCCGCGGCCGTTCTTCGAGATCTTCGTCTATTCGCCCCGCGTGGAAGGGCTGCACCTGCGCTACGGCTACGTCGCGCGCGGTGGCCTGCGCTGGTCCGACCGGCCGGAGGATTTCCGCACCGAAATTCTGGGGTTGGTGAAGGCGCAGCAGGTCAAGAACGCGGTGATCGTGCCGGTGGGCGCCAAGGGCGGGTTCTTTCCCAAGCGCCTGCCGCCGGCCTCGGATCGCGCCGCATGGCTGGCGGAGGGCACCGAGAGCTACCGCATCTTCATCCGCACCCTCCTGGAGCTCACCGACAACTTCGTCGCCGAGGGCATCGCGCCGCCGGCCGACACCGTGCGGCACGACCCCGACGACGCCTACCTCGTGGTCGCCGCCGACAAGGGCACCGCGACCTTCTCCGACATCGCCAACGCGCTCTCGCTGGAGCGCGGGCACTGGCTCGGCGACGCCTTCGCCTCCGGCGGCAGCCAGGGCTACGACCACAAGGGCATGGGCATCACCGCCCGCGGCGCCTGGGAGGCGGTGAAGCGCCACTTCCGCGAGATCGACGTCGACACGCAGGCTTATCCGGTGACGGTGGTCGGCGTCGGCGACATGTCGGGCGACGTGTTCGGCAACGGCATGCTGCTCTCGCGCACCCTGAAGCTGGTGGCGGCCTTCGACCACCGCGACATCTTCCTCGATCCGACGCCCGACATGGCGGCGAGCTTTGCCGAGCGCAAACGCCTGTTCGACCTCGGCCGGTCGAGCTGGGCCGACTACGACAAAAGCCTGATCTCGGCCGGCGGCGGCGTCTTCTCGCGCGCGCTCAAGGCGATCCCGCTCTCGGCCGAGATCCGGGCCGTGCTCGGGTTCGAGCGCGCCTCCGCCTCGCCCGCCGAGCTGATGCAGGCGATCCTCAAGGCGCCCGTCGACCTGCTCTGGTTCGGCGGCATCGGCACCTACGTCCGCGCCACCACCGAGACCGACGAGGAGGCCGGCGACCGGGCCAACGACGCCGTGCGCATCACCGGCCCGGAGATCCGCGCCAAGGCGGTGGGCGAAGGCGCCAACCTCGGGCTGACCCAGCGCGGGCGCATCGAGGCGGCGCGGGCCGGCGTCCGGCTCAACACCGATGCGATCGATAACTCGGCCGGCGTCAACACCTCGGACGTCGAGGTGAACATCAAGATCGCGCTGATGATCCCGGAGCGCGACGGCCGCCTCGATGCGGATGCCCGCAACGCGCTCCTCGTCGCGATGACCGACGAGGTCGCCCACCTCGTGCTGCGCAACAACGAGCTGCAGACGCTGGCGCTCTCGCTCGCCCAGCACCGCGGCCTCGGCGAGGCCGGCTTCGCGATGCGGACGATGCAGGCGCTGGAGGCGGAAGGCCGCCTCGACCGCGCGGTCGAGTACCTGCCCGACGACGCGACGCTGACCGAGCGCATGCGCCGCGGCGAGGGCCTGACGCGGCCGGAATACGCGGTGCTGCTCGCCTACGCCAAGCTCTCGCTCTACGACGCGGTGCTGGCGAGCCCGGTGCCGGACGACCCGTACTTCGACCGCGAGCTGCAGCGCTACTTCCCCAAGGCCCTGCGCGAGCGCTTCCCCGATGCGGTGAGGGGGCACCGTCTGCGCCGCGAGATCATCGCGACGGCGTTGTCGAACATCATCGTCAACCGCGGCGGCATCTCGCTCGTCACGCGGCTCACCGACGAGACCGGGGCGGACGCCGCCACCATCGCCAAGGCCTACGCCGTGACCCGCGACGCCTTCGGCCTGATGGAGCTGAACGCGGCCATCGACGGGCTGGCCGGGCGGATCGGCGGGCAGGCCCAGATCGGCCTCTACGCCGAGGTGCAGGACCTGCTGGTCAACCGCATCGTCTGGTTCATCCGCAATCTCGACCTCGCCGGCGGCATCGCGCCCCTGGTGGCGCGCTATCGCGACGGGATCGCCGCGGTGCTCGCGTCCCTCCCCGGCGTCCTCGGCACGGAGGCGAACGCGGCGATCGAGCGGCGGCGCGCCGACCTCGTCGGGCAGGGCATGGATGCGGAGCCGGCACTCCGCCTCGCCTCGCTGCGGGCGCTGACCTCGGCGCCCGACATCGTCCGCGTCGCCGGCACCAGCGGGCGGCCGGTCGCGGAGATCGCGGCGACGCACTTCGCGCTGGAGCGGGAATTCTCCCTCGACGCGCTCGCCGAAGCCGCCCGCGCGGCGCCGGTCTCCGACACCTTCGACCGCGTCGCGCTCGAGCGGGCGGTGGCCGGCATCTCGACCGCGCACCGGCAGCTCACCGCCGAGGTCGTCGGCGACATCGGCGCCGGCCCGGAGGCGGTCGCCGCCTGGGGCAAGGCCCGCGGCCCGTCGCTGGCCCGCATCCGCAGCGCGGTCGACGCCATCGCGGCCTCGGGGCTGACGGTCTCGAAGGCCACCGTCGCCGCGAGCCTGCTCGGCGACCTGGCACGAAGCTGACGCCGGATCGAGGACATGAAAAAGCCGGCCCGGCGCATGCGCGGGACCGGCTTTTCAGGGACCGGGCGGTTCGTATCGCAGGCTCAGAACGGGCCCATCCGCATGTCGAGCATGCGCTGGTTGTGCTCGAGCCAGAGGCGAAGCATCTGCGAGAACAGGCCGGGCTTCGGGGCAGGCTGGGTCATGGATCGCTCTCCGTGGGCGCGACGGCCGCAGGGCCGTCCGTTCGCTCCGAAGATGCCGATCATGGTGCGCTGCAACAATGGACAAGGTTGCACTTCGCGCATGCATCGGGCGCATGTGTGTAGCCAAATATTAACGGTTCGGCGTCGTCGCATGCGTGAGCGGCAGTATCCTGCAACCAGAGCGATAGCGTCCCCGCGGCGCGATCAGCCGGGGTGGACCGGCGCCGGCAGGACCGAGCGCGTCGGCCCCGACATCGCCGACAGCGCGAGGCCGAGCCCGAGGGCCGACACCGCGGCCGCGATCAGCGGCAGCTGGCCGTAGCCGACGCCCGCGGTCAGCGCGACGCCGCCGAGCCAGGCGCCGGTGGCGTTGCCGAGGTTGAACGCGCCCTGGTTCAGGGTGGAGGCGAGGTTCGGGGCGTCGCTGGCCGCCTCCACGACCCAGATCTGCAACGGCGAGACCAGGGCGAAGGCGAGCCCGCTCCAGACCACCAGCGCCGTCAGCATCGCAATCTCGAAGCGGGCGACGCCCGCCAGCAGGGCGAGGACGGCGATGAGGCCGAGGAAGCTGCCGATCACCGTGGCGGTGAGATTCCCGTCGGCGAGGCGGCCGCCGATCAGGTTGCCGGCGGTGAGGCCGATGCCGGCGACGAACAGCGCGCCGGTGACGCCGCGGGCGCTGAGCCCGGTCACCCCCATCAGGAGCGGCGTGATGTAGGTGAACACCGTGAAGAAGCTCACCGAGGACAGGGTCGAGACCAGCATCGGCCGCAGCACCGGCCAGCGCCCGAGCGCCCGGAACTCCCGGGCCAGCCCGCCGCGCGAGCCGGGGAGCCCGGCCGGCACGAACAGATGGATCGCCAGGCCCGCCGCGACGCCGATCGCCACCACCGCCCAGAAGGTGGCGCGCCAGCCCGCCGCCTGCCCCAGCGCGGTGCCGAGCGGCACGCCGAGCACGTTGGCCAGCGTCAGCCCGGCGAACATCAGCGACACCGCCTGGGTCCGCTTCTCCCGCGGGACGAGATCGCGCGCCACGATCGCGCCGATGCCGAAGAAGGCGCCGTGGGCGAAGGCGGTGGCAATGCGGGCGAGCATCAGCGTCGCGTAGGTGGGCGCGACGGCGCAGGCGACGTTGCCGGCCAGGAACACCGCCATCAGCGCGAGCAGCGCGGTCTTGCGCGGCAGGCCGGCGGTGGCGATGGCGACCAGCGGCGCGCCGATCACCACGCCCATCGCGTAGCCCGAGACCAGGTAGCCGGCCTGCGGGATGGTGACGCCGAAGCTCTGCGCCACCTCCGGCAGCAGGCCCATGATCACGAATTCCGTGGTGCCGATCCCGAAGGAGGCGACGGCGAGGGCGAGAATCGGCAGCGAGACCATGCATGGGCTCCGTTGGCACGGGGGCGAAGGCGCGGGCGCCGATCCCTTTTGTGCGGTGCGGTATGCCCCAACATGGCGGATCGCCCTCGGTTGCGGACCGGCGGGCAATGGGATGCAGCCTTGTTCCACGAACGGGTCTCAACCGTCGGGTGCGTCATCGCGCGATCGACCTGGGATAACCGGCGGGGTGCGTACACTGACGCCCGCCGGGCGGTGCCGGAGCGCCTACCATCGAGGCCGTTGCGCCTGGCGATCCTGCCGAAGCGCCCCTCGGTTTCGGTGGAGACGACGTGATGAAGGCCCTCATCCTGGCGGGAACGGCCCTCGGTGCCGCCCTGATCCTGCTTCCCGCCGGCGCGGAAGCGCGCCCGTACGGCGGCGGCTACGGCGCGCATGGCGGTTTCCGCAGCGCCGGCTTCGTCGGAGCGCGCGGCGGCTACGGCGGATACCGCGGCGGTCTTGCCGGATACCGGGGCGGTTACGGCGGCTACCGCGGCGGCTATGGCCGGGGGATCGGCTACGGCCTCGCCGGCGCCGGGATCGGATTGGGTGTCGGGCTCGCCGCCGGCGCGCTGGCCGGCGGCTACGGCGGGTACGATTACGGCAGCAGCTACGGCTACGGCGGCGGATATGGCTACGGCGGTGGTTACGGCTACGGCGGCTACGCGCCCGCCTACGGCGGCGGGTATGGCGGCTATGCGCCCGCATCCTACGGCTACGGCAGCGGCTGCACCTGCGCGGGCTACTGATCGGGCCGGGTGACGAACGCGACGGCGGGCGCTTGGCGGCTCCTCCGTCGCGTCCGCCCCGGCGCGGCGCCCTGCCCTACGGCTCGGTCAGGGGCAATCCGCGGCTCGGCGGGCTCCAGTGGAGGTCGGGCGTCGACGCGTAGAGCCGCCGGTGGGCGAGCACCGCGTAGGTGTCGGTCATGCCGGCGATGTAGTCGGCGATGCGCCGGGCGATGCGGCCGGCCGGTGCGCCGGACAAGCCCTCGCTCCATTCCACCGGCATCCGCGTCGGATCGGCCGAGAACGCCGAGAACAGGTCCGCGACGATGGCGTTCGCCTTCGCCCGCACCGCCATCACCTCCGGATGGCGGTACATCCGCGCGTAGAGGAAGCGCTTGATGTCGGCGTCGGCGGCCGCGATCTCCTCCGAGAACGCGATCACCGGAGCCTGCGCCCTACGGATCGCGGCGACGTCGCGCGGTGCGAGCACGTCCAGGCGGCGCCGGCTTTCCGCGATCACGTCCTCGACGAAGCGCGTGATCACCCGCCGGGCGAGCTCGTGGATGGTGCGCGACACCTCCAGCCCGGGATGCAGGGCGGCGATCTCGTCGAGCAATCCGCGCAGGAACGGCACCGCTTCAAGGTCGGCGAGATCGAACAATCCGGCGCGCAGGCCGTCGTCGAGGTCGTGGCTGTCGTAGGCGATGTCGTCGGCGAGCGCCGCCGCCTGCGCCTCCGGCCCGGCATGGTGCGCCAGTTCCAGGGGGTGCAGCGCGTCGTATTCGAGGATCGCCGCCGCGATGCCCGTGCGCGCGTAGCGCGGGGTCGGGCGACCGTCCGGCTCGAGCAGCGGGCCGTTGTGCTTGACCAGGCCCTCCAGCGTCTCCCAGGCGAGGTTCAGCCCGTCGAAGCCGGCGTAGCGCCGCTCCAGCCGGGTCACGATGCGCAGCGCCTGCGCGTTGTGGTCGAAGCCGCCATGCTCGGCCATGCAGGCATCGAGCGCGTCCTCGCCGGTATGGCCGAAGCAGGTGTGGCCGAGGTCGTGACTGAGCGCGAGCGCCTCGGCCAGGTCCTCGTCGAGGCCCAGTGCGCGGGCGAGCGCCCGGGCGATCTGGCTGACCTCGAGGGTATGGGTCAGCCGGGTGCGGTAATGGTCGCCCTCGTGATGCACGAAGACCTGGGTCTTGTGCTTCAGCCGTCGGAAGGCGGTCGAGTGCACCACCCGGTCGCGGTCGCGCTGGAAATCGCTCCGCGTCGGCGAGGCCGGCTCGGGGATCAGCCGTCCGCGGGTCGCGCCCGGGTCGGTGGCGTAGGCCGCGCGCCAGCGCTCACCGTTGGCGCGCACGCGGCCTCCCGCCCGGTTCGTGATGTGCTGCCGGCATGGTTCCCTCGCAGTTCGACGCGGCACGCGTTGCGGCGCGCCGTCGTACCCCATATCTTGGATTGATCACGCGCCGGGCAATCGCCCGCCGCGCCCGGACCCGACAACAGCGCCGATGGCTCTCCCGATGGCCGAGATCACCCTGACCCCCCGCGCCGCCAAGCGCATCAACGAGATCATGGGTGCCGAGCCCCCGGGCGCGCTGCTTCGCGTCAGCGTGAACGGCGGCGGCTGCTCCGGCTTCTCCTACGCCTTCGACATCACCCGCGACCAGGAGGCGCAGGACGTCACGATCGAGCGCGACGGCGCCACCGTGGTCGTCGACCCGGTGTCGCTCGAGTACATGGCCGGATCCACGATCGATTTCGTGAACGACCTGATCGGGCAGTCCTTCAAGATCGAGAACCCGCAGGCGACCTCGTCCTGCGGCTGCGGCACCTCGTTCTCGCTCTGATCTTTCGAGGGGCGCGGCGCTGTCCCGTGCGGCCCCGAGGGTGGTGTCGGGGCTGGTTGCGGTCGCCGGCATCGTGGTGCCGGAACGACAGGCGCCGACAAGCGTGAGTCGCGACGTGGCGCACCGATTGCCTCGCGCGGCGAAATGCGGGACGACAGCGCCGTCTCCTCGGATAGAACATTCGTCAGCGGTCCGCACACGATGATCAGTCACCGAACGGTCCGCGCCAGCCTGATCCGGGCGGCCCGCCTCTGCCTCTGTGCCGGTCTCGTCCTCGGCGTCGGGACGACGGGCCGGCCTGCGGCGGCGCAGGAGGCGGCCTCGGCGGTCCAGGACGTCGTGCTGGTCGACGTCGCGTTGCCGCTCGGCGACACGGTGTTCAAGGCGGCGCGGATCACGGTCAGCGGCACGCGTCTCTCGCGCGACGACCTGACGGCGATCCTCAAGGCGGATTCGCCCGAGCCCTGGGCGCCCCGCCTCGCACGCCTGGAGGCGGCGAGCATCTCGATCCCGGTCCTCGTCTCCGAACATCCCGGCCCGGGCGGATCGCTGCAGACCGTGACCTATCGCGAGGTCGCGGCGCGCGACGTGCGCGCCGGCCGCATCGCCGAGCTGACCATGGCCGGCGCCGGGGTCTCCGTCACCGGCGCGCACCCGGGGTCGGGCACCTACGGCCGCATCGTCGCCAGCGATCTCGACCTCGCCGCGCTCGTCCGGCTCTCGTCGGAATCCGGCGACGGCAAGGGGCCGGTCCAGCGGATCTACGCCGCGATCCAGGCCTCGGACGTGACCTACACGGAAGCCTCGGGCGTCACGATTCGGATCGCCGGGCTCGAGGGCCGCGATTTCGGCGGACGCCAGGTCCCCGGCGGCTGGAACGGCGCGATGGCCGGGCTCGCCCGCGGGCTCGAGGCCGTCGACCCGGAGATGACGGCGGCCGAGCGCGGCAAGCTCGCGGGAACCGCCGCTGACCTGGCCGACGCCGTCGCGTTCGGCAGCCTCGAGCTGCGCGGCCTCGCCATCAGCCGGACCGGCGCCGGCGAGCCGATGCTGGTCGAGGTCGGGCGCCTGGCTCACGGCGGCACCGGCGCCGAGAGCGGCACGACCCTGGAGGCGATCGCGTTCGCGCAGGGCGGCCTCAAGGCCCGGCTCGCGCGTGTGGCGCTCACCGGCGTCTCCCTCGCCCCGACCATCGCGACCCTGCGCCGCCTCGCCAACCCGGACACCGCCGTCACCGACGAGGAGCTGCGCCGCCTCACCCCCGCGGTCGGCGGCCTGGCGCTGCAGGACCTGAGCCTCGACATGCCGGGCGCCCCGGCCCCGGTCGGCAAGGAGCCCGGCCGGACCGCATCCAGGCCTCCGGCCACCGCCAAGTCCGGCGATCCCCTCGCCACGCCCGCCGCCCCCGGTGCGGCACCGGTCCACCTCGCCCTGCGCAGCGGCGCCCTGACCTTCGGGCCGCTGCGCGACGGGGTGCCGACCGCGAGCCGCCTCGATCTTTCGGGCCTGACGTTCCCCGCGGCAATGGTCGCCGGCATGCCGGTGCTCGGCGCCCTGCCGGATTACGGCTATGCCGATCTCGATCTCAACCTCGTGGTCGATTCCGCCTGGGACGAGGCCAAGCGCGAGGTCGCGGTGCGCGAGATGACGCTGTCGGGCCGCGACATCGGCTCGCTGCGGCTCGCCGGGACGATCGGCGGCCTCGGGCCGGAGCTGTTCGCCTCGCACATCCCGGCGGCGAGCCTGCTGATGCTGACGGCGACCGCCAAGGCCCTCGACCTGACGATCCAGAATACCGGCCTGTTCGAGCGCTTCCTCGCGGCCCAGGCGAAGGCCCTCAGCCTGAAGCCGGAGGAGCTGCGCCAGGAATACGTGGCCGCGACCCAGTTCGGCGTGCCGGCGATGCTCGGGAACTCGCCCGCCGCCCGGGCGATCGGCGCGGCGCTGGGCCAGTTCGTGACGAAGCCCGGCCGCCTGACGATGACCGCGAAGGCAAAGAACGCCGCCGGCCTCGGCTTCGCCGATTTCGGCCTGGCCCGCACGCCGGGTGCGGTGCTCGACAAGCTCGACGTCGACGCCAAGGTGGAGTGAGGCCGGCCCTTCCGCTCGAAGGAACGCTATTCCGCGATGACGCCGGGGAAGCGCTGCGCCAAGTCCTGTCGCGTCGCATCCGCCCAGGCGCGGTCCCGCTGCGGCCGCGGCCGGTCGAGCGGGATGGTGGCGACGAGGCTCGCCGGGCGCGGGGAGAGCAGCAGCAGCCGGTCGGCGACGGCGATCGCCTCGGCGACGTTGTGGGTCACCATCAGCACGCTCATGCCGAGCCGGTCGACGGTGTCGACCACGAGGCCGCGCAGCGAGGCGGCGGCCGCGTCGTCGAGCGACACGAACGGCTCGTCGAGCACCAGGAGCCGCGGGTCGTTGGCGAGCGCGCGGGCCAGCGCCACGCGGCGCTGCATCCCCAGCGACAGCGCGCCCGGATAGCGGCCGCGCCAGGGGGCGAGCCCGAGATGCGCGAACAGCCCGTCGAGGTCGCGCCCGCGCTGCGGCCGCGGCATCGCGAGGCGCACGTTCTGCTCCACCGTCCGCCACGGCAGCAGGCGCGGCTCCTGGAAGACCATGCCCGGTCCGGTCTCCGAGGCGCGCGGATCCGGCACGATGGAGCCGTCGTAATCGGCGTCGAGCCCGAGCAGGATCCGCAGCGTCGTGGTCTTGCCGGCCCCCGAGGGCCCGATCAGGCAGGCGATCTCGCCCGGCCGGATCGCGAAGGCGAGGTCGCGCACCGCCTCCACCGGCTCGGCCGAGGCCGGATGGTAGACCTTTCGCGCGATCGCGACCCTGAGGACCGCGTCGGAACCCGACATCTCGTCGACGGCGGCGGACATCTTATCGCCAGCGGCGGACATGCGCTTCGAGCCGCTGCAGGAGGAGGATGTCGATGGCGATCATCACGCTCATGAACACGATGCTGTAGCCGAGGATCGCGGCGACGTCGGTGCTCTGGACGAAGTAGTAGTTGATCGCGAAGCCGACGCCGTTGGGGCGGCCGAGCAGCTCGATCACCAGCACGATCTTCCAGGCCAGCGACAGGCCGGAGCGCGCCGCGGCCACCACGTAGGGCTGCAGCTGGGGCACCAGCACGTGGGCGACCCAGGAGCGCCGGTCGAACCGGTAGGTCCGCGCCATCTCCTCAAGGCCCGGGTCGAGGTCGCGCGCGCCCTCCCGCAGGATGACCGCGACGTTGGGCAGCTTGTTCAGCACCACGGCCAGGATCGCGGCCGACTCGTTCAAGCCGACCCAGACGTAGGCCAGCACCGTGATCACCAGGGCGGGCGTGTTCAGCATCGCCAGCAGCGGCGTGTCGAGCAGGGTGTTCAGGCGCTTCGAGCGGCCGAGCGCGACGCCGAGCAGCACGCCGAGCACCATCGCGAGCACGAACGAGACGCCGACCCGCGCCAGCGTGATCCCGACATTGGTCCACAGGTCGCCGCGCGCCGATTCCCGGCCGATGAAGGCCGCCACGGTGAGCGGCGTCGGCAGCATCCGCGAGCCCGCGGCTTGTGCCGCAGCCTGCCACGCGGCGAGCAGCACCAGCATCGAGCCGAGACGGGTGAGGATGGCGCGGCGGTTCGAGGCGCTTGCGCGGATCAACCGGTCTTCCCGTCGTAGTACAGGCCCGGCGGCAGGCCGGTGCCGGTGCCGACGAGGCGTTCGCCCCCGAGCCGCGACATCACCGAGAACAGCCGCTCGCCGTCGCTGCGCTCCTCAGCCAGCGGGCGGCGCGGGATGCCGGCAAGGTATTCCCGCTTCAGGGCCTCGAAGATGGCGTCGTCGTCGGCGGCCATCAGCGGGCGCACGATCTCCCAGGCGGAGGGGTCGGCCGCGAGCATGTCCTTGGCCGCGCGCACCGCGCGCACGAACCCGGCCATCGCCTCGGGCTTCTCGGCGACGGTCTGCGCCTCGAACAGGTATCCGATCAGCGCGAACGCGCCCTTCGCGCCGAGCGCGCGCATCATGTCGTCGGCGCCGATCAGCCGGCGGAAGCCCTTGGCCTCGAGGCGTGCGCAGTAGGTCCAGTAGGTGAGCGCGGCATCGAGCGACCCCTGCTCGAGCTTCAAAGCGATCAGGGGCGGTGCGCCGTAGGCGATCTCGGTCTTGGCCTCGATGTCGAAGCCGGCCGCGTCCTGCGCCTGGGCCTTGAGCAGCAGCCAGTTCTTGTCGAGTGGCCCGCCGCCGACGCCGAGGCGCTTGCCTTCGAGATCCTTGAGGGTCTTCACCGGGCTCGCGGCGGGCACCATCACGGCGCCCTCGGAGGTCGAGGCCGGCACGTAGCGCATCGCCCGGCCCTCGTTGCCGAGGCGGGCCGCCCAGAGCAGGTCCCCGACGATCACGTCCACCTGGCCGCCCATGAAGGCGATCCGCGCCGCGTCGTTGCCGGCGAGCTTGACGAGGTCGAGGGTGAAGCCGTTGGCGGCGTCGAGCCCGCGCGCCTTGATCACCGCGGCTTCCCACGCGACCGTGCCGAACGGCAGGCTGCCGAGGCGCACGCTCGGGGCCGCCAGCGCCGGATGCGACAGCACCGGCAGGCCGGCGAGCGCGGCGGCGAGCAATCCGCGCCGTGACAGCATGGCGCCTTCTCCCTGGAGGTCTTGCCGGCCGGTTCGGCCTTGGGCCCGCCCCGGCCGGAGCGGTGAGGCTCCGACGCCGAGGGTGCCGTTGCCGAAAGGTCATAGGGCGCAGCACGCGGCCCGTCCACAACCGCCTTGCGCGGGAGCGGTGGCCGGGGCAGGCTCGAAGGGGACAACCGACATCGGAAGAGAGATCATGGCCGAGCCACGCGAAGGCGCCCTGGACGACGAGACCATCGCCGCTCGGATCGCCGCCGAGATCCCGGCCTGGCGCTACGAGGACGGGTGGATTCGCCGCACCTACAAGACCGCGAGCTGGAAGAGCACGCTGATGGTGATCAACACCGTCGGCCACCTCGCCGAGGCCGCGTGGCACCACCCCGACCTGACCGCCTCCTACGCCTGGGTCGAGGTGCGGCTGATGAACCATGCCGCCAAGGGCATCACCGATAAGGACTTCGCGCTGGCGCGCAAGATCGAGGAGGTCGTCTCCTGGCAGCCGGGCCTCGAGGGCCAGGGCCTGGAAGGGACGCCGACGGACGCACGCTTCGCCTACGTCAAGTACGAGAAGTAGGCCGATCCTCACGACACGCTCATGGCATCGCGCGGCGGTGACGCTCGATTCCTTACGTGGGCGGCTCGATCTTGGCGGTGCGGTTCCGGCAAGGGGCCGCGCCAGCCCCGCGTGAGACCATGCCGAACCTTCGATCCGCCCTCGCCGCCGTCGCCGGCCGCCCGCCCGCCATCCCGGACGCGCCCGCTCTCAGCTTCACCATCGGGCAGGATGCCGGCGGCTGCTGGGTCGCGCTGGAGAGCCACGGGATCGCCGGCGGCCTGTTCCGCAACCGCGACGACGCGCTCCATTACGCCGGGGGCGAGATCCGGAACGGGCGCGGCGAGATCCGCTTCGCCACCGGCCCCATCGCCTTCAAGGCCGGATGCTGAGGCGCCCTGCGGTCACTGCGGGCTCTTCACCCGGCGGCACTCGGTCTTGAGGTAGGAGGTCTTGCCGATCTCCTCGCGCAGGTCCGTGCGGGCGATGATCTCCTGCCAGCCGTTGGTGCAGCCGAGCTCGTTCGCGACGCGGACCTTGCGCACCTCCAGGGCCTTGTCGTCGGTGCAGGCTTCCTGCGCGATCGCGTTGGCGCAGACGAGGACGACGGCGAGGAAGGTGTTCACGGCAAGGGCTCTCCCGCGGGAAGGACGTGGCAGCCCTACGCACGAGCCGCGCAGGAGGTTTCGCGCCGGGCGGCGCGGCGGCGTCGCCTTGCGTCGACCGGGCCGAGCTTCACGCCACGGCGACGACGCGGTCGGCCGCGTAGGTCGCGCCCTCGACCGGGTTCGCCACCCAGCGGCAGCGTCCGATCGTCATGTCGTGCCCGGCATGGAAATGGCCGGACACCCACAGGACGGGCCGCGCGGCGTCGTCGAGCTCGTCGAGCACCGTGGTCGCGTAGAAGGCCGGCACCCACCACGGCACCCCCGGGGCGTCGCGGAAGGCGTCGGCCGCACGCGGGCTCGGGGGATGGTGCGTCACCGCCACCGTCGGCCCGTCGAACGGCTGCGCCAGGGCCGCCAGCAGCCGGCGGCGCTCGGAGGCGTGGGCCGCCATCGCGTCGGCGGGAAGCCAGGCGGTGCCGTCGGCCTTGCGGATCGAGCCGCGGTACTCTCGCGAACCGGTGATCGGGTCGGTCATCCGCTCGGCCGCGTAGCTCACCGGGTCGGCCGGCCGGTCGGGCGCGTCCGCCGCGAGCCAGCGCCCGGCCAGGGACCAGTCGCTCCACAGGGTCGCGCCGACGAAGCGAACCCCATCGAGGACGCACGTGGCGCCGTGCTGCAGCAGGTGGATCCGGGCACCGGCGCCATTCAGGCGCTCGACCTCCCCTGCCAGTGCGGCGAGGAGCTCGGGGGCGGTTCGCGCGTCGCCGGTCGGCGCATAGTGCTCGTGATTGCCCGGCACGAGCACCACCGGTCGGCCGCCGGCCAGCGCCAGCACGGCGGCGAGCCCGCGCTCGGGGTGGCCCTCGTACAGATCGCCGGCGCAGACCATCACGTCGAACGCCCCGCTCGGTGCGGCGATGAGATCGAGGCGGCGGCGCTCGAGATGGAGGTCGGAGATCGGGAAGATCCTCACGGGGGCGGTCCTGCTTCGTGCACGGCGCGGCGCTCGGCGGAGGCCGCGCGAAGGATGTCGCCGGCCGAGTCCGCGTTGAGGATGGCGATCCCGGCCGCGGCGATCAGGTCGGGCCAGGGCGAGGGCTGCAGCGCGGTGGCGAGCCCGGCCGCGATGATCGCCAGGTTGGCGTAGGCGTCGTTGCGGGCCGACAGCCAGGCCGCCCGCGTCAGGCTGCCGGCGCCGTCGCGATGGCGCGACAGCATCAGGGCGCAGGTCAGGTTGACGGCGAGCGCGCCGAGGCCGGTGAGCGTCAACGGAAGCGGCGCCGGCGCGCTCAGGTCCGAAAACTTCTCGTAGGCCGCGTAGGCGGTCGCGAGCGCCGGCACCATCAGGATGCCGGCCATCAGCGTGCCGAGGCGGGCGCGGTTGACTGCGCTCCAGCCGAGGCCGGCGAAGATCAGCAGGTTGATCGCCGCGTCCTCGAGGAAGTCGAGGCTGTCGGCGATCAACGCCACCGAGCCGATCGCCAGGGCGACCGCGATCTCGATGCCGAAGTAGCCGAGGTTCAGCCCCGCGACGCGCGCGACGACGGGGCGGAGCGGGGGGGAGGCGGTGGAGTCCACGCGGGCGACGGTGTCCGTTGACGGGCCGGGCCGCCTCTTCGCCCACCGCGCGCGGGCTGTCGACCCGGTCTCGGCGTTTCGCCCGGCTGGATTCGGCGCCCGACCTGTGCGAGGCGGGGCCGCGGCCGGACCGAATCCGTGCGGCCGGAACGAGGAGTCTCAGATGTTGCCCGAATTGCGCGTTCTCTACTTCGAGGACCTCGAAGTCGGGCTCTCGGAGACCCTGTCGAAGACGATCGCCTCCTCCGACGTGATCGGCTTCGCCGAGATCACCGGCGACCGCAACCCGATCCACCTGTCCGAGCACTTCGCGGCGCGCACGCCCTTCGGCACCCGCATCGCCCACGGCCTCTACACCGCCGGGCTGATCTCGGCGGTGCTCGGCACCCGCCTCCCCGGCCCCGGCGCGGTCTACATCAGCCAGACCCTGAACTTCCGCGCGCCCGTGCGCATCGGCGACACCGTCGACGTGACCGTCGAGGTAGCCGAGCTCGTGCCCGAGCGGCGCCGCGCCCGCCTCAAGTGCACCTGCTCGGTGGCCGGCGAGGTCGTGCTCGACGGCGAGGCCCTGGTGAAGGTGCCGACCAAGGCCGAGGCCGACCCGCTGGCGATCCGCATGGGCGGCCGTCCGCCGGCGTGAGCGGAGCCGGACCCTAGGGCCGCCGACCGCATGTGCGCCGACGCGCGGTCCGTGCAGCCGATCCCGATCACCGATCCGGCCGATCTGCGCCTCGCCCCCTATGCGGCGATGCGCGAGCGCGACCTCGTCGGGCGGGCCGGTCGCTTCATCGTCGAAGGCGAGGTCACGCTGCGGCTGATGCTGTCGCCGCAGGCCCGCTTCCGCACCGAATCGATCCTGTTGCTGCCCGAGCGCGTCGCCGGCCTCGCGGCCGCGATCGAGGCCGGCCCCGGCACGCCGCCGGTCTTCGTCGCCGACCGCGCGGTGATGAGCGCGGTGGCCGGGTTCCCGATCCATCGCGGCGTGCTCGCCGTCGGCATCCGCGGCGACGGCGTGCGTGCGGACGCGATCGTCCCGCCGGCGCCCGCCCCGGCGCTGGTCGTCGGCCTGGCCGGCTTGACCAACCACGACAACGTCGGCGGCCTGTTCCGCAACGCCGCGGCCTTCGGTGCCGACGCGGTGCTGCTCGACGCCGGCACCTGCGATCCGCTCTACCGCAAGGCGATCCGCGTCTCGGCCGGTGCCGCCCTGACCGTGCCCTTCGCGCGCTTGGATCCCGGCGCCGACTGGCTCGCGTCCGCCCGCGCCCTCGCCCTCGAGCCGCTGGCGCTCAGCCCGTCCGGGCGAGAGGACGTCGCCGACCTGACGGCGCCGGCCCGCACGCTGCTGCTGCTCGGCACGGAAGGCCCCGGGTTGCCGGCCGACGTGCTGGCGCGGATGCGCAGCCTGCGCATCGCGATGGCGGCGGGCTTCGACTCGCTCAACGTCGCCACCGCCGGCGCGATCGTCCTGCATCGCCTCTCCGGCGGGGGCCGCGATGCGCGCGACAATGCGCACCCATTGCCTTGACCCCGCGGCGAGCTAGCTTGACAGCAGGTGGACCGGGCGGGAGCCGGTCGTCCGCCGGGTGGTTCTGGTCTGGGAGTCGGGCGCGTTGCTTCAGTCACGGGAGGGCCTGCGGACATTGTCCGGGCGCCGGGTCGTCGTCGTCGGTGCCGGGCCGGGCGGCCTCGCCACGGCCCTGCTGCTGGCGCGCGCCGGCCTTCAGGTCACGCTGATCGAGAAGGACCAGCAGGTCGGCGGCCGCACCAAGACGGTCGAGGCCGCCGGCGGCTACAAGTTCGACATCGGCCCGACCTTCTTCCTCTATCCACAGATCCTGGCCGACATCTTCGACAGTTGCGGCGAGCGGCTGGAGGATCACGTCAAGCTCGAGCGGCTCGATCCGCAGTACCACCTCGTGTTCGAGGCCGGCGGCGAGATCCGCGCCACCGGCGACATGGACCGCCTCGAAGCCGAGATCGCCCGCATCGCGCCCGACGACGCCAAGAACGTCAAGCAGTTCTTCGCCGACAACCGGGTCAAGCTGAAGTTCTTCAAGCCGGTGCTGGAGCAGGCGTTCCACACCCTCCGCAGCATGGCGAGCCCGGGGATGCTGCGGGCGCTGCCCCACCTGCATCCCGGCCGCAGCGTCGACCGCGACCTGCAGCGCTACTTCAAGGATCCGCGGGTCCGCCTCGCCTTCGCGTTCCAGACCAAGTACCTCGGCATGTCGCCGTTCCGCTGCCCGAGCCTGTTCACGATCCTGTCGTTCCTCGAATACGAGCACGGGGTCTACCACCCGGTCGGCGGGTGCGGCGCGATCTCGGAGGCGATGGCCGGCCTCTGCCGACGCATGGGCGTCGACATCCGGCTCGGGACCTCGGTCGAGCGCGTCACCTTCGACGGCAAGCGCGCCGACGGCGTGATCGTGGACGGAGAGCGGATCGCCGCGGACGCGGTGGTGATCAACGGCGACTTCGCGCAGGTGATCCAGGATCTCGTTCCCGAGGTGCACCGCCCGCGCTGGCGCGACCGGAAGATCGAGAAGGCGCGCCTCTCGTGCTCGACCTTCATGATGTACCTCGGCATCGAGGGTAAGATGCCCGAGACCCTCGGTCACCACACCATCCTCCTGGCCGAGGACTACGCGCGCAACATCCGCGAGATCACCGACGGCATCCTGCCGATGCAGCCCTCGGTCTACGTGCAGCATGCCGGCTACACAGACGGCGGCATGGCGCCCCCCGGCCATACCGCCCTCTACGTCCTCGTGCCGGTGCCGAACCTGAAGGCGGGGATCGACTGGCCCGCCACCCGTGCGACCTACCGGGCCCTGGTGCTGGAGCGCCTGAAGCTCCTCGGTCTCGACGACATCGAGAGCCGCATCCGCTTCGAGCGGATCGTCGACCCGGTCGAGTGGCGGGACGAGTTCGCGGTCTACGAGGGCGCCACCTTCAACCTCGCCCACGACCTGATGCAGATGCTGTACTTCCGCCCGCACAACCGCTTCGGGCCGGGGCTCTACCTCGTCGGCGGCGGCACGCATCCGGGCTCGGGCCTGCCGGTGATCTACGAGGGCGCGCGCATCTCCGCCCGCCTGCTCATCGAGGAGCTGGCCGGCGCCCGCGTCGCCGAGACTTCCGGCGTGCCCGAGACCGCGGCGCTCGCCACCGGCGGCGAGACCTCGTGAGCGTCGCTGGGCCCCGCACGCTCCGTACGCCGACTCTCAGTCCGCATTCCGGCCGCACCCCGAGGCGCCTCGCGCTCGCCGCGGCGGCCGTCGTCGTCGCCCTGCCTGCGGCGGCGGCCACCGTCGAGGTGGTGGTGGATGGGGCCGACCCCGGCACCTCCGTGTCCGTCGCCCTGTGCCAGGGCGGCCTGTCCGAGGAGGCCTGCAGCCTCGGGCAGGAGCTGACCGCGCGCGGCGGGACGGTGAACGTCGTGTTCCGCGACGTTCCGACCGGCCGCTACGCCGTCGCGGCGTTCGAGGACGTCAACGGCAACCGCAAGCTCGACCGGACCGGCCTCGGCCTGCCGATCGAGCCCTACGGCTTCTCCGGGGGCGTCGGTCTCAAGGCCCGCCCGACCTTCGCGCAGGCCGCCTTCGACCTGCGCGAACCCGGGACCGCGCTGCGGGTCGGCCTCGCCCGCGCCCTGCCCCGACGCTGAGGCGCCGCGTGACGGAGCCTCTCGTCCGCGTCGCGGGCGCCGCCCTCGCCTATCGCGATCGACGCGTGCTCGACGCGGTCGATCTCGTCCTCGGCGCGGGCGAGATCCTGGCGCTGCTCGGGCCGAACGGCGCCGGCAAGACCTCGCTGATGCGCCTGATCGCGGGGCGCCTCGCGCCGCAGGCCGGAACGGTGCGGGTCGGCGGCCAGGATCCGTTCCGGGTGCGCGCAGCGCGGCGGGCGATCGGCTGGGTGCCGCAGGAGATCGCGCTCTACCCGCGCCTCACCGTCGCCGAGAATCTCGGGGTGTTCGCGCAGCTCGCCGGCATCGGGCGGCGTGAGCGCGCCATGGCCGTGGCGGAGGCCATGGCGCTCACCGACATCGCCGAGGCGGCCGGGCGCCCGGTCGGGCTGCTCTCGGGCGGCTACCAGCGGCGGGTCAACATCGCGGCGAGCCTGATGTGCCGGCCGGCCCTGGTGCTGCTCGACGAGCCGACGCAAGGGGTGGATCTCGTCGCCCGCGCCGCGATCCACGCCGTGCTCGGGCGCCTGCGCGAAGAGGGCACCGCCATCCTGATCGCCACCCACGACTTCGCCGAAGCCGAGCGCCTCGCCGACCGTGCCGCCTTCATGGCCGGTGGCCGCATCGTCCGCGAAGGTACGCTCGCGGACATGCTGGCCGAGCTTCGTGCCGGCATTCCCGAGCGCGAGGTCGCCCTCAGCCTGCCGGCCGGCCCCGCCGCCGACGAGGCCCTGCGCCGCGCCGGGTTCGCGCCCTCGCACACCCCCCTGGTCTGGCGCGCCGCCCCCGGCCTCGCCCGCCCGCTCGACGGCGCGGACCTGCTCGACGCGCTGCGGGCGCAGGCGGTGCCGGCCTACGAGGTCCGCGTGCGCGCGCCCGGCCTCGAGGCGCTCTACCTCGACGCCCTCGACGGCGGCCCCGCGGGCCTGCGCCTGGCCGAGGCCGCGCGATGATCGGCGCCGCCTTCCGCGTGATGTGGATCAGCCTGATCCGCGACCGCGCCGCCCTGACGATGGCCTTCGTGCTGCCGACTGTCATCTTCGTGATCTTCGCCGCGATCTTCTCCGGCGCGATCGGCGACCGCATCCGCATCCATCTGGGGCTCGCCGACCTCGCCGGCACCGCCACCACCGAGCGCCTGATGAAGGCTTTGGAGGCCGACCCGTCGCTCCGCGTCACCCGCCTGTCCGAGCGCGACTTGGCCGGAATCGTCGCCGCGGTGCGCCGCGGCGACGTCGACGTGGCGCTGGTGATCCGCAGCGACCTCGCGGCACCGGCGGCCGGTGCGGCGTCCGAGCAGCCGGTGGTACTGGTCGAGAGCCCCGCCAAGGCGCTCGCCACCCCGATCGCCCTCGGCCAGCTCCAGCGGGTGCTGAACGAGGCGCTGCCCGACGTGGTGCTGTCGCGGGTCGTCGCCGATGTCGAGCGCAGCGGCAAGATCGGCGCCGACGAGCGCGCCTTCCTCGACGAGGCCTTCGCCGAGCAGCGCGCGAAGAAGGAGCCGTTCAGCTTCGCCTCGCTGGTCGAGCGGCGCAGCACCGCGGAAGGCGCCGCCAACGAGCGCGTGCGCTACTATGCCGGTGCGATCACCGCGGTGTTCCTGCTGTTCGCCGCGATGCAGGGGGCGATGTCGCTCACCGAGGAGCGCGCCACCGGCCTCGCCGACCGGCTGATGGCGGGGCCCGGCGGCCTGGGCGTCATCGTGCTGGGCAAGTTCGCCTTCCTCACCGTGCAGGGCGTCGCCCAGGCCGGGCTGATCTTCGCGGCCGCGGCCCTGCTCTACGGCGTCGAGATCGGCCCGCACTGGCCGGCCTTCCTCGTCACCTGCGCGCTGGTCTCGGCGATGGCGGCCGGGCTCGCGCTCGCCGCCTGCGCCGCCGCCGCGACCCGCCAGCAGGCGCACCTCGCCTCGACCTTCGGCGTGCTGCTGCTCTCGGCGGTCGGCGGCAGCATGGTGCCGCGCTTCCTGATGCCGCCCTGGCTGCAGCAGGCGGGCTGGTTCACGCCGAACGCCTGGGCGATCGAGGCCTACCAGGGCGCCCTCGGCGACGGCGCCGCCGCGGCTTTGGCTGCCTGGGGCGTGCTGTCGGCGATCGGGCTGGCCGGGCTCGGGGCCGCCTTGATGCTCGTTTCGCGGCGGACGGCATGACGATGGTCGACCCGGCGCGACCCGGTGGCGCGTTGACCGCCGATCGGTTCTGCCTAGCTTCAATCGAGGGGACGCCGTCGTCGCGGGCGTGCCGGGAGTATCGAACGCCATGAGCCAGGATTCCACGGTCGCCGTCGTCGGCAGCGGGCTCGGCGGCTTGGCCGCCGCCTGCGTGAGCGCGGCGCGCGGACACCGGGTCACGGTCTACGACAAGAACGACTGGCTCGGCGGAAAGGCCGCGGTGCTGCACGAGGGCGGCTTCCGGTTCGACATGGGGCCGACGATCCTCACCGTGCCGCGCGTGCTGGAGCGCATCTTCGCCGAGGCGGGCCGCAACCTGCACGACTATCTCGACCTGCGCCGGCTCGATCCGCAGTGGCGCTGCTTCTTCGACGACGGCACCCGCATCGACCTGATGCAGGACGTCGCCCGCATGGCCGCCGACATGGATCGCTTCGCGCCGGGCGCCGGGAGCGGCGAGGGCTACAGGAAGTTCTTGGAGGTTTCCGAGAACCTGCACCAGATCTCGGAAAAATTCTTCTTCTGGAAGCCGGTGGAGGACCTGTTCGACACGATCAACGTCCGCGCGAACCTCAACCCCGGGACCCTGCGCGACGTGCTCGCGCTGCGGATGCACGCCTCGGTGGCGAGCACGATCCGCGGCAAGGTGAAGGATGCTCGCCTGGCGCAGATGCTCGACCACTTCGTGCAGTATGTCGGCTCCTCGCCCTACGGCGCGCCGGCGGTGCTCTGCGCCATCGCGCACATGCAGACGGCGGAGGGGGTCTGGTACCCGATGGGCGGCACACGGGCCGTCGCCGAGGCGCTGGCCAAGCTCGCGACCGAGCTCGGCGCGACGCTGAAGCCGGGCGAGGAGGTGTTGGGCCTCGACGTCTCGGCCGGCGCGGTGAAGGGCGTGCGGACCAAGTCCGGCACCACCGCCTACGACGCGGTGATCTCGAACATGGATTCGGTGCGGACCTATAAGGAACTGGTCGGCGGCGACGCCGGCAAGGCCTACGCGAAGAAGAACCCCGAGCCGGCCTGCTCCGGCGTGGTGCTCTACCTCGGCCTGAACAAGCGCTACGAGCACCTGAACCACCACGACTTCGTCTTCTCCAAGGACCCCGAGGAGGAGTTCGACTGGATCTACCGCAAGGGCGAGCCGGCCCCGGACCCGACCGCCTACCTCGCGGCGCCCTCCTCCACCGATCCGTCGGTGGCGCCCGAGGGCGGCGAGGCGCTCTACGTCTTGGTCCACACGCCGTACCTGCGCCCGCACCACGACTGGAAGACGATGTTCCCGGCCTACCGGCAGGTGATCCTCGACAAGCTCAAGCGCACGGCCGGCATGCCCGACCTCGAGGAGCGCATCGTCGTCGAGCGCCACCTCACGCCGCAGGACATCCACGAGCGCTACCACGTGCTCAACGGCGCGATCTACGGGCTGGCCTCCCACGGCAAGGTCATGGGCGCGTTCAAGCCGGGCAACCGCTCGCGGCAGGTGCGCAACCTCTACCTCGCCGGCGGCGCCGCCCATCCCGGGCCGGGCATGCCGATGGTGATGATGTCGGGCTGGATCGCCGCCGACGCGCACGACGCCGACGCCCGCGGGCAGCTGCGCGAATCCGCGTGACCGGCGAAGCGGCACCCGGCATCCTGCCGCCCGGTCCGGTCCGGGATTGAACCCATGGCCGATGCGCCCGATCGCAGCCGCCGGTTCCGGGCGCCGCCGCCGGCCTCGCCGGTGGTGTGGCGGTTCATGGTCGCCTACTTCGATCGCTTCCTCCGGCGGCGGATGAACGCCCTGCGCCTCGCGCGCTGGGGGGCGGCGCCGGAGCTCGGCCCGGGGCCGGTGGTGGTCTACTGCAACCATCCGGCCTGGTGGGATGCGGCGGTGATCATCCTGCTCGCCGGGCGCCTGTTTCCCGAGCGGTCGAGCTACGCGCCGTTCGACGCGCGGATGCTGGAACGCTACGGTGTCTTCCGCCGGATGGGCGCGTTCGGCGTCGACCTCGACACGCCGCGCGGCGCGGCGCAGTTCATGGCGGCCTCGCGCGAGATCCTGGCCCGGCCCGCGAGCGTGCTCTGGATCACCGCCCAGGGGCGCTTCGCCGACGTGCGCAGCCGGCCGCTTGCCCTGCGCGCCGGCGTCGCCCGGCTCGCCGAGATCGCGCCCGACGCGCAGTTCGTGCCGCTGGCGCTCGAATACGCGTTCTGGGACGAGAGCGGCGCCGAGGCCTGCGCGGCCTTCGGCCAACCCGTGTCCGGGCGGACCCTGGGCGATTTGCCCCGCGGCGAGCGCCTCGCGCGGCTGGAGGCCGACCTCACCGCCGTCCTCGATCGCCTGAGCGCCGACGTGATCGCCCGCGATCCGGCGCGGTTCCACGACCTCGCCGCGGGGCGCCAGGGCGTCGGCGGCCTGTACGACGGCTGGCGGCGGATGGCGGCGGCCCTGCGCGGGCGGCGCTTCGAGGCCGGCCACCGGGCCGCGGCCGGGCGGGAGACCCGGGCCGAGGAAGCGCAGCGCTGATGGTCGACCTCGTGCTGCCCGCCCTCGCGATCCTGGCGCTCGCGGCCGCGCTCCTGCCGGCCGTCCTCGCCGCGATGAACCTGACGCTGCTGCGCACGCCCGAGCCGGACGGGCCGGAGGCGGGCCTCGTCTCGATCCTCATCCCGGCGCGCAACGAGGCCGCCCATATCGCGGCGACCGTTCGGGCGGCGCTCGCCAGCGTCGGCGTCGCCGTCGAGGTGCTGGTCGGCGACGACCACTCGACCGACGCCACCGCCGAGATCGTCGCGGGCATCGCCGCCGGCGAGCCGCGCCTGCGCCTCGTGCCTGTGCCGCCGCTGCCGGAGGGCTGGACCGGCAAGAACCACGCCTGCGCCCACCTCGCCGGCGAGGCACGTGGCGCGCATCTGCTCTTCGTCGACGCCGACGTGCGGCTCAAGCCGTTCGCGGCGGCCGGCCTCGTCGCCCATGCCCGCCGCACCGGATCGGGCCTCGTCAGCGCGGTGCCGCGGCAGGTGATGGGCACGCTCGGCGAGAAGCTCACCGTGCCGATGATCAACTTCCTGCTCATCGGCTACCTGCCGGTGGCGATGATGCGCTCCTCGATGCGCCCGGCTTTGGGCGCGGCCTGCGGGCAGCTTTTGCTGATCGGACGCGACGCCTACGCGGCGATCGGCGGCCACGGCGCCATCCGCCGCTTCCTGCACGACGGGGTGAAGCTGCCCCGGCTGCTGCGCGCGGCCGGACACCGCACCGACCTCGTCGCCGGGCACGCGCTCGCCGATTGCCGGATGTATACGGGATTCTCGCAGTGCTGGGCCGGGTTCTCGAAGAACGCCCACGAGGGCATGGCGACCCCGGTGGCGCTGCCGGTCTGGACCGCCCTGCTCGGCCTCGGCCACGTCCTCCCGCCCGTGCTGGTGCTGGCCGGCCTCCTCGGCGGCCTCGACGCTGCGACCTGGTTCCTGGCGCTCGCGGCGCTCGCCGTCTCGCTGGCGACCCGCACGGCGATCACCCTGGTGACCGACGAGCCGGCCGCGACCATCCCGCTCCACCCCGCGGCGGTCGTGGTCGCGCTGGCGATCCAGTGGAACGTGCTGCTGCGCCGCAAGCGCGCAGGCGCCGCCGTCTGGAAGGGCCGCAGCTATCCGACCGGCGGCGCCTGAGTCTCCGAGAGGGTCCACGCCGCCGTCTCCGCATCCGCCTCGGCGACCGCGAGGTGCAGGACGATCGGCGTCTCGTAGGGATGGCGCGCCTTCAGGGCCGCGGCGAGGATGTCCGACAGGCCCGTGCGCGTCTTCACGATCGCGACGACCTCGCTGCCGTGCTCGATCGCGCCCTTCCAGGCGTAGACCGAGCGCATCCCGGGCAGCACGTTGACGCAGGCGGCGAGCTTGTCCCGCACCAGCGTCTCGCCGACCGCGAGCGCCGTCTCGGCATCGGGGAACGTGGTATAGACGAGGAGCGGACGCTCCATGCTATGGCTCTCTGAACGACTGGGCGCACGCACGAAGCATGGTGCACGCGCACGATTGAGCCCCGCTCCGGCTCCGCGTCAACTCAGGTGGGTCCGGGTCACGCATGCCGCGCTTCCACAAGGTCGCCTTCGTCGCGAGCCCGACGCCCGACGCCCGCGAAGCGGCCGCCGCCCTGATGCGGCGCTACGACCACGTCGCGCCCGAGGAGGCCGACGTGGTGGTCGCCCTCGGCGGCGACGGCCTGATGCTGCAGGTGCTCCACCGCTTCATGGACGCGAAGAAGCCGATCTACGGCATGAACCGCGGCACCGTTGGCTTCCTGATGAACGAGTTCCGCGAGGATACCCTCCTGGAGCGCCTGGAGGCCGCGCATCGCAGCGTCGTCCACCCGCTGCTGATGGAGGCGCACGACACCGAGGGACGCAGCCACCGCGCGCGCTCGATCAACGAGGTCTACCTGCTGCGCCAGACCCACCAGACCGCCAAGCTCAAGATCTCGGTCGACGGGCAGGTGCGGCTGCCCGAGCTGATCGCCGACGGGGTGCTCGCCGCCACCGCGGCCGGATCCACCGCCTACAACCTGTCGGTCGGGGGGCCGATCCTGCCGCTCAACGCCAAGCTCCTGGCGCTGACGCCGATCTCGGCGTTCCGGCCCCGGCGCTGGCGCGGCGCGCTGCTGCCGGACCACGCTCACATCCGGATCGAGGTGCTCGACGCCGAGCACAGGCCCGTCGCGGCGGTGGCCGACCACACCGAGTTCCGCCGGGTGTCGATGGTCGACACCTGGCTCGACCGGGAGACCGATCTCGTGCTGCTGCACGACCCCGGCCACAGCCTTGACGAGCGCATCCTGCGCGAGCAGTTCGGCTGAAGGCGCTCGCCTATGCAGCGAGATCCCTGCGCGCCCCGTAAGCGGCGAGCGCGCACAAAGTCTCCGCGAACGCCGCACGGATCTCCGCCATCTGCCCCGCATCGGGGATGGTGCCCGAACTCCGAGCCCCGCCCTCGACCGCGGCGAGCAACCCGACCAGCCGCGTCGCGCCGATGTTCGCGCTCATCGACTTCAGGCCGTGGGCGGCGCTGGCGACGGTGCCGGCTTCGCCTCCGGGGATCGCGGCTTCCAGCGCGGTCAGCGCCGCCGGCGCCTGCCCGGTGTAGAGGCCGAGCACGCGCGCCAGGAAGGCGCCGTCGCCCATCTCGGCGAGGCCTTCGAGGGTTTCGCTGTCGAGGAGCCCGGGGGCGGAAGGCTGGTCCGAGCCTGCTTCGTCGAAGGCGTCCACCCGGGACGCAAGCGTGTCCGCGCCGGGCGCGTCGGCCACGACGAAGCGGCCGAGCACCTGCGCGAGCTGGGCCAGGGTGAAGGGTTTTGCCAGCGTCCCGTCCATGTCGGCGTCCTGCCACGCGAGCGCGCCGTCGCCGATCACGTGCGCGGTCATCGCGACGATCGGCAGGCGGGCGGCGCCGGTCTCGGCCTCGCGGCGGCGGATCGCGCGCGTCGCTTCGAACCCGTCGAGGACCGGCATGCTGCCGTCCATCAGGACCAGATCGAAATGGGCGGCCGCGCTCGCGGCCATCGCCTGCGCGCCGTCCCCGACGGTGATCACGTCCGTCACGCCGCAGCGCGCCAGCGCCTCGATCGCGACCTCTAGGTTCACGGCGCTGTCGTCGGCGACGAGCACGCGGGCTTGAGGGAAGCGCGGCAGGGCGTCGGCGGAGGTAGTGGAACGCGGCGCGTTCGCGGCGAACGGGCGGTCGGCGGCGAGCGCCGCCAGCACCGGCCGCCACTCCGCCTGCACCACGGGCCAGCGCAAGACCTCGTCGGCGAGCCCGGCGCGGAGCGCCTGCTGACCGGCCGGATCGCCCATCGGCGCCACCGCGACCACCCGCAGGGCCGCGTCCGGGCGGCGCCCGTGCGCGAGCAGCTCGGCCGCATCCATGATCCAAGATGCGCGATCCGGCGCGGTGTCCGCAAGCGGGGCGAGGTCCGCCTCGACGAGGCCCGCCGCCAGCGCCACGCGTGTCGCACCGCCGAGGCCGGCGAGCACGACGCCCTTCGGCGCCTCGGCCGACCGGCGGATCGTCTCGGCCGTCTCCGGCGCTTCGATCGGGATCCGCGCCCAGAAGGTCGAGCCCTCGCCGACGCGGCTCTCGAGGCCGACGCCGCCGCCCATCGCCGCGATCAGGCGCTCCGCGATCGAGAGGCCGAGGCCGGTGCCGCCGAAGCGGCGCGTGGTCGATTGGTCGGCCTGGGTGAAGGCAGTGAACACCCCGGCGATCTTGTCCTGCGGAATGCCGATGCCGGTGTCGACGACGGCGATCTCCAGCATCCGCCCGTCGTCGCAGGTCCGCATGCGGACGAGGACGTGGCCCGCTTCCGTGAACTTGAGGGCGTTGGAGACGAAGTTGCTGACAACCTGGCCGAGGCGCACCGGGTCGCCGACCATGCCGGCGGGCACGTCCGCGCCGATCTCGGCCGCGAGGTCGAGCCCGGCCGTGCGGGCGCGCTCGCCGAACAGCGTGACGACCGAGTCGGCGATCTCGGCCGGGCTGATCGCGGTGCGCTCCAATTCGAGCTTGCCGGCCTCCACCTTCGCGAAGTCGAGGATGTCGTTGATGATCGCCAGCAGCGATTGTCCCGAGCGCGCGATCACCTCGGCGTAGCGGCGCTGGCGCGGCGGCAGGTCGGTGGCGGCCAGGAGCTCGGCCATCACCAGCATGCCGTTCATCGGCGTGCGGATCTCGTGGCTCATGGTGGCGAGGAAGGTGGATTTCGCGGCGTTGGCGGCGTCCGCCTGCTCCCGCGCCTCGCTGAGATCGTGGGTCCGCACGCGGACCTCCTCCTCCAGCCCGGTGCTGTAGGCGGCGAGCTGCCGGTCGCGGACGTTCACCGCGCCGAGCAGGTCGTTGAAGGTCTGGGCCAGGGCCCCGACCTCGTCGTCGGTGGTGACGTCGGCCCGTCGGCTGTAGTCGTGGCGCGAGCGCACCGCGTCCATGGTGCCGGCGAGCGCGGTCAGCGGCCGCGTCACGGCGCGCTGGAGCCTGAGCGAGACCGCGAGGCCGACGGCCACCGCGACGAGGCCGGCGAGCAGCGCGTTGAGCGCGACGCCGCCGAGGCGGTCGGCGAGGTCGCTGGTCTCGGCCACCACCACGACCCGGCCGATCTCGCGCTGGTTCTCCAGCACCGGCTCGCCGACCTTGAGGGTCCGGGTGAGGAGCAGAGCGAGGAGCGACGGCTGCTCGGCGGCGTCGAGGTCGAGGTCGTTCGACAGCCTGAGCCCGATGCCCTGCTCGCCGAGGATGCTGCCGTCCGGGCGAATCAGCGCGGCGTAGACCAGCGAGGGGTTGCGCGCGATCGCCCGAAGGGTGGTGTCGGCCGCATCCGCGTCGTCGCTCGCGATGGCGCCGGCGCCGCTCTGCGCGAGCACGCGCGCGACCGTGCGCAGGGCCTCGCGCTTGTCGGCGGCGTAGCGGTCGACCTCGCGCCAGACCGAGAGCGTGGTCGCGACGAGGAGCGCCACCGCGACGGCGCCGACGACCGCCCAGGCGACCCGGCCCGCGAGGGACCGCCGCGGGTCCAGTGCCTTCCAACGCATCGTGCCCCGGCCTTCCTTCGAACGTCGCATCCGATCGCGTCGGCTCACGCGGCTGCGCGCAGCCATTGCCGCTCGACCTCGCCCCAGCCGGCCAGGAACGCCGCGACGCAGGCCGGGTCGAAGTGCGAGCCTGCGTTGTCGGACAGGAGCGCCCGCGCCTTCTCGAGCGACCAGGCCTCCTTGTACGGCCGCTCCGAGACCAGGGCGTCGAACACGTCGGCCACGGCGACGATGCGGCCCGACAGCGGGATCGCCTCGCCGGCCAGGCCCGCCGGATACCCGGTGCCGTCCCAGCGCTCGTGGTGGCTCGCGGCGATCTCGGCGGCGAGCTGAACCACGTTCGAGGTGCTGCCTTCGAGGATGCGGCGGCCGCGCTCGGCGTGCTTCTCCATCTCGCTGCGCTCGTCGACCGAGAGCGCGCCCTGCTTGAGCAGGATCGCGTCGGGCACGCCGATCTTGCCGACGTCGTGCATCGTCGAGGCGAGGCTCAGGAGGCGGCAATATTCGGCGTCGAAGCCGAGGTTCCTCGCGATGATGCCGACATAAGTCGAAACCCGCGCGATGTGGTTGCCGGTGTCGGTGTCGCGGTGCTCGGCCGCGCGCATCAGGAGGTCGATGATCTCGCGCTCGCGCGCCTCGATCACCGAGACGGCGGCGGCGACCTCGCGCGCCAGCCACGCCGCGCGGTCCTGCTCCTGGCGGTGGGCGTGGCTGATCTTCATCAGGTTGCCGACGCGCGCCCGGATCTCGGCGGGGTCGAACGGCTTGCCCAGGAAGTCGGTGGCGCCGGCATCGAGCGCCTGCCGGCGGATCGTGCGCTGGTCCATGCTCGTCACCATGACGATCGGCACGTGGGCGAAGCCCTCCACGCCGCGCGCGGCCGCAATGAACTCGAGCCCGGTCATCCCCGGCATGTCGTAGTCGGTGATGGCGATGCCGATGCGCTCGACGTTGTCGCGCAGGAACGCCAGCGCCGCGACGGGGCAGGTGAACTCGACCGGCTCGCAGTCGGGCACGGGCCTCAGCGCCTGGACGACGAGCAGGTTGTTGAGTTCCGCATCATCGAGGATCAGCGCGAGCATGAGGCTCCATCCCGTCGGCGGTGAAGGGGGCCCGTCGTCATTGCGTCAGCAGCAGCCGGCCGGAGACCGGGCCGACGCCCTTCGGCACCGGCACGCTCGTCGCGCCGTAATTCGCGTTGAGGACGAGGTTCGGGCCTTCGTAGAGGTTGATCTGCTGGGCCACGATCACGGTGTAGGCCGACTGGTCGGCCACCGGCCTGGATGCGTCGATCACCAGGCGGCCCGCCGGCAGGTAGATCGTGCCGAGCATGGTGCGGGCGTTGTCGCTGATGATGCGGTAGGTCCGCACCGGCTTGGTGAAGGCGAGCGGCGGCGGCGTCGGGCTGATGATGTCCCCGAGCAGGGTCTCGACGAGCGCCGTCGGATCGATCGGCAGGATGACCCCGCGATCCTCCGACAGCAGCAGGCCGGCCATGATCCCGGTCGTGGGGGCGGTCAGGCTGATGGTGGTCTTCTTGTCGAAGACCAGGCCGCCGTTGTTCCCGGTGAAGTAGAAGGCCACGTCGGTGCCGGTGAGCGTCGCCTTCTTGTCGACGACGAGCGGACCGTCCTTCATCACGTAGATGCCAGGCTTCAGCGTGACGACGGCATCCTTGGTGATGTGCAGGCCGGCGCAATAGGTGCCCGGCTCCAGGGTGATGTCTCTGTCGATCGTCTTGATCGCGAGCACGTTGAGCAGGTTGAGCGGGTACGGCAGCGTCGCGCAGGCGCCGATCGGCGGCGCGGCGCGGTCCTTCAGCGGATCCTCGATCACCGGGCACCCGGTCTGCGGCGTCGGGCTGAAGTTCGCGCGCACGCCGAGGTAGCCGCCGGCCGAGCAGATCGTCTGCGCCTTGGCGATCGCGTTGTCCTGGCCCACCATTCCCGTTCCCGAGACGGAGTTCGAGTAGAGGGCGCAATCGGTGGCGGTGACCTGCGCGTTCTTCTGCAGGTTGAACGCGCCGGCGGCGAAGGGGTCGAGCGCCAGCATGCACAGGCGCATCCGACCGACGACGCTCGCCTGCGCCTTCACCGCGAGCTTGGCGGCGGGCATCCCGACGAAGCTGCCGAAGGACAGATTGTAGCTCTCGGCGGCGATCGCCGCGACGTTGGTCTTGTCGGGCGCGACCGTGACCTGCACGGTCAGCGGCCGGTCCGGCGGCGATTTCGCCTCCGATCGCACCGTCTGCTCGGTGACGCCGACCACCGCGGCGGTGCTCGACAGGGCGAGCTTGAGGGCGTTGCCGCCGGCGAGCGCCCCGGCGTCGACGGCGGCCTGCAACTGGTTCCGCCGGGCCGCGAGGCGCGCATAGTCGACGCCGCCGCCGACGAGGCCGAGCAGCACCGTCGCGCAGAGGCAGAAGATGACGGCCACGGCGCCGCGTCCGTCGGCTCCGAACGCCCGGAAGCGCGACGCCGCGGACGCGAACGCCACGCCGCCGCGATGCCCCGTTCGCCACCCGCTCCCCATCCCGACCGCCTCCTCGGCCCACCTTGAACCGACGGGTCTACAGGCTTCGGATTAATGAAAGGCCCTCTCGATCCGATCGGATAGAGGCGGGCGCAGAGTGATCGCGTCTGGCGTGCAGGACTCAATGAGAACAATCAAGGATTGAATTTTTAGGGTCGATGCTCGTCTCCGGACGAGAACCGTTGCAGGATCGAGCCTGAATCTACATCTACAGGTAGAATTTTGCGGCGGCCTGTCGACGACATCGACCGTAGCGCCCGGCCGGCATCGAATATCGGTATTACCCCAGGTTGTAGGCCTGTTCGCCGCTCGGATCGCGTCGTCGCCGCTGCGATTGCCTTGCCCGGCCTCAGGAATTTTAAAGCTCTACCACCGTAGACTGCGGTCCATTCGGGGTAGGACCGGGCCGACGATCGGCGATCCGATGCCCTTCAGGCCGAGAATGCGTCGGACGCCCAGGACACGCTGCACGTTGCCGATCGATCGGCCCGGACCCGTCGGCTCGATCGCCGTTCGCGCTGCGGATCTCCGGGCGTGGCTTCGCCGCGCATCGGTTCACGCATGGGCGCGGGTCCGGTTCGTGTCCGCGGCGGCTCCGATCCGGGCGGGCCTGCTGGGCGACCGTCGCGGCGTCGCCGCCGTCGAGTTCGCGATGCTGGCGCTGCCCTTCATCGCCCTGCTCGGCGTCGTCGCCGAATCCGGCGTGGTCGTGCTGGCCCAGCAGACCCTCGACGTGTCCGTCGACCGGGCCTCGCGCCTGCTGCGGACGGGCGAGTTCCAGGACCGGGCCGACGGCTCGGATCCGGCACAGCGCCTGCGGCAGCTGATGTGCGGCAATTCTAGCCTGTTCTTCGCCTGCCGGGACGTCCGCCTCGACGTGACGCGGGCGGAGACCTTCAAGGGCTCGCAGGTGTCCGAGCCCTACGACACACAGACCAAGACCGTCTCGCAGAGTTTCGGCACCCAGTTCCAGTGCCCGACGGGGGACGACGTGATCGCGATCCGCGCGGCCGTCCCGATCCTGCGGCTGTTCGCGTTCCTCGACTTCACCGGGCGTCGCCTCGCCGACAACCGCCAGCTCCTCGTCTCGACCGTGATCTTCCGGGCGGAAGCCTACGACGCGAAGCCCTGCCAATGACGGCGGGCCGGGGCGGCCTCGGGCGGTTCGCGCGTGCGGAAGGCGGCGTCAGCGGCGTCGAGTTCGCCTTCATCGCCCCGATCCTGGTCCTGATGTTCATGGCCTCGATCGAGCTTCCGCGCGCGATCACCACGGGGCGCCGGGTCACGCTCGCGGCGACGACGATGGCGGACCTGATCTCGCGCGCCGACGTGACCGACATCGCCGACGTCTACGCCGCCGCACAGGCCGTCTCGAGCCCGTACGACCTCGGCCGTGCAGGCATCGTGCTCACCGCCGGCGGGATCTATCTCGACGGGTCGACCCCCGTGGCGAAGGTCTGCTCCAGCGTCGCGCGCAACGACACGCAGCGCGCGGCCGGCTCGACGATCGGCCCCGCGCCGGCCGGAACGGCAAGCCCCGGGGACCGCCTGGTGATGGCCGAGCTGCGCCTGCCCTACACCGCCGTGTTCGGCGTCTTCCCCGTCCTGAACCGCTGGACGTTCGTGGTCAGCAAGACCTGGCCGGTGCGGGCCGGCAAGACCTATCTCGGCCGCGAGGAAGTCGTGCTGCCCGGCGGAAAGCCCTGCGCGGCATTCTGAACGATGACGCATCGCGCGCGCCGCGATGATCGAGCGGGAAGGCGCAGCCCACACCCACGAGGCGCGACGGCCGGCTCGATCATGAAAGGCCGCAAATTCCGAAGACGGTCCCGAAACGCAAAAAGCCGGCCTGAGCCAGCTCTTGCAGTTCGATCAGTGCCTAAATTGGAGCGGGCGAAGGGATTCGAACCCTCGACCCCAACCTTGGCAAGGTTGTGCTCTACCCCTGAGCTACACCCGCTCACAATGCTGGCCCGCTGGAAACTCTCGTGCCCGGCGGCCCCGGCGGCGCTCTCTAAACACCATTCCAACCGGCGTTGCAAGCGCCGGCTGCGAGGATTTTTCGCGTCCGTCCGATCTCACCAGAGATCGGCGGGCGGACGGCCGTCGCGGATCTCGCGCAGGCGTTCCACCGTCGCGCGGGTTGTCGCGTCCGGCAGGGCGTCGAGGGCGAAGAAGGCGCAGGCCGCGATCTCGCGGTCGGGCCGCTTCTCCCCGAGCACCGTGAAGGCGGGGGCGACGTAGAGGGCGACGTGGTCGCGCGGCGAGGCCGCGCGGTTGCGGTAGAAGCCGTGCAGGCGCAGCCCGACCGCGGGATCGACGGCGATCTCGGCTTCCTCGCGGAACTCGCGCGCCATCGCCTCCGGCGCGGTCTCGCCGCGCTCGACGCCGCCGCCCGGCAGCTGCCAGCCGCTGACGTAGGTGTGGCGCACGAGGCAGACCCGGCCCTGCGCGTCGAAGGCCGCGCCGCGGACGCCGAGCGTCATGCCGCGCGCCGCCAGCGCGCCGAGGTGGAACAGGCGGCGCGCCAGCGGCCGGTCGAGGAGCTTCGTCATCGGGGGAGCCGCGCAGCCGCTCAGGCCACGTCCAGGACGATCTCGCCCAGCCCCGCGATCGCCCCCACCATGCGCTCGCCCCGCCGCACCGGGCCGACGCCGGCCGGCGTGCCGGTGAAGATCAGGTCGCCCGGCTCAAGCGCGAAATAGGCCGAGAGGTAGGAGATCTGCTCGGCGACCGACCAGATCATGTCGCCGAGGTCGCCGCGCTGGCGCTCGGCGCCGTCGACCGAGAGGGTGATCGGTCCGGCCGCCGGATGGCCGATCTCGGCGACCGGATGGATCGGGCCGATCGGGCCGGAGAGGTCGGCCGCCTTGCCGAGGTCCCATGGCCGGGCCAGGGCCTTGGCCTCGTCCTGCAGGTCGCGCCGGGTCATGTCGAGGCCGATGGCGTAGCCGTAGACGTGATCGCGCGCGGCCTCGACCGGGATGTCGCGGCCGCCGCTGGCGAGCGCCGCCACCAGCTCGATCTCGAAATGGTAGTTCTCGGTGCGCGGCGGATAGGGGTGCCGCGTCGGCTCGGGCCCGCAGGGCTGCAGCGCGTCGGCCGGCTTCATGAAGAAGAACGGCGGCTCGCGGTCGGGGTCCTTCCCCATCTCGCGGGCATGCGCCGCGTAGTTGCGGCCGACGCAGTAGACCCGGCGCACCGGGAACAGGTCCGTGCTGCCGGCGACCGGCAGGGCGACGCGGGGCGGGTTCGGGATGACGGACAGCATGGCGTGCCTCGTGAGACAGGGGCGGGTCGTCGTTCGGGCATCGGGTGGACCGGGCGCCCGCTGCGGCTAGTCTTAGGCCACCGACCGGTCCATGCCAGCCCGCAGCGTTTGCATCGCGGCCGCGTCCGCGAGAGAATCCCTGCCGAAGAACCGATCATGACCGAACCCGCCCTCGCCCCGGCCCCGTCCGCCGACACCCTCCTCGAAGCCCTGCGCGCGCGCCTCGGGGCCCCCCATGTTCTGACCGACCCGTCCGACCTCGCCCCGTATCTCGTTGAGTCCCGAAAGCTCTACCGCGGCTCGGCGCTCGCCGCCGTTCGGCCGGGCTCGACCGAGGAGGTCGCCTTCGTGGTCGAGGCCTGCGCGGCGGCGGGCGTCGCGGTGGTGGCGCAGGGCGGCAACACCGGGCTCGTCGGCGGCGGCGTTCCGCATGGCGGCGTGGTGCTGTCGCTCGCGCGGATGAACCGCGTTCTCGCGCTCGATCCGGTGAACGCCAGCATCGTGGTCGAGGCCGGCGCGATCCTCGCCGAGGTGCAGGACGCGGCCGACGCCGCCGGGCTGCTGTTCCCGCTCTCCTACGCCTCGCGCGGATCGGCGCGGATCGGCGGCGCGCTGGCGTGCAATTCCGGCGGGATCGCGGTGCTGGCCTACGGCAACGCCCGCGACCTCGTCCTCGGGCTCGAGGTGGTGCTCGCCGACGGCCGGGTGTGGAACGGCCTCAAGGCTCTGCGCAAGAACAACGCCGGATACGACCTCAAGCACCTGTTCGTCGGCTCGGAAGGCACCCTCGGCATCATCACCAAGGCGGTGCTGAAGCTCTTCCCGAAGCCCGCCTCGCGCACGGTCGGCTTCGTCGGGCTGCCCTCGGCCCGCGTGGCGCTCGACCTGTTCGCGCGCCTGCGCAAGCGCGCCGACCGGGACCTCACCGCCTTCGAGTTCATCCCGCCGGTCGGGCTCGACATGGTGCTGCGGCACATGCCCGGCACCGTCCGCCCGCTCGCGGGCGAGCACGGCGCCTACGCCCTGATCGAGCTCGCCTCCGCCCGGCCCGACGCCGACACCCGGGCCGAGCTCGAGGCGGCGCTCTCCGAGGCGATCGAGGACGGGCTCGTGGAGGATGCGACGCTCGGGGCGAGCGAGGCGCAGAACCTCGCGCTCTGGGCCTTGCGCGAGCATCTCTCGGATGCGCAGGGCTACGAGGGCGGCTCGATCAAGCACGACGTGTCGGTGCCCCTGTCGCGGCTCGCCGACTTCGTCGAGCAGGCGAGCGCGGCCTGCGAGGCGGCGATGCCGGGCCTGCGGGTCTGCGCCTTCGGCCATGTCGGCGACGGCAACATGCACTTCAACCTGAGCCAGCCGGTCGGCATGGACAAGGCCGCGTTCCTCGGCACCTGGGCGGACTTCAACCGCATCGTCCACGACATCGTGACCGCGATGGACGGCTCGATCGCCGCCGAGCACGGCGTCGGCCTGATCAAGCGCGACGAGCTGCAGCACTACGCCGACCCGGTCGCCCTCGACCTGATGCGCGCGATCAAGGCCGGGCTCGACCCGCAGGACCGGCTCAACCCGGGCAAGGTCGTCGCCCTCTCCGGCGATCCGCAGCCCGCCCTGCCCTGAGCGGACCGCCGCGGAGTGCCGAGCCAGCTGGATTTCGATTGTGCGACGCACCATGTCTTGCCATGATGCGATGACGCATCGCGCCATAAATCGGCTCTCCGGCCGGTCCAAGGTTCGAATCGCGACCGGTCGGGAGAAGACCGGGAGCGTGCGGGTTTCCCTGCGTTAGCGGGGCGTTAACGGCTGAGGTTGCGTTTTATCGTCAACCCCGGTCGCGGCGCCCGGCGCCAGGGTCCGGCACTTGCTTGGGTCCCCGCCTGCCTTCGCAGTCGCGAAGGCGACGGCCGGCTCGCGACGAGACGTTTCAAGGAGACCATCGAGATGCCCACCTCTCAGGCCCGCGTGCAGACCGCCGAGGCGAGCCGCTACCTGCAGCAGCTCTGCCGCCACTGGAGCCACAAGTTCCCGGTTTCGGCGACCCCCGAGCACGGCACCGTGCCGTTCAGCGAGGACCGCGTCTGCACCTTCGACGCCGAGCCCGACGCCCTGCTGATGCGGATCGCCACGTCCGATCCCGCCGGGCTGACCCGCCTGGAGAACGTCGTCTCCGACCACCTGATGCGCTTCGCCTTCCGCGAGAGCCTCGGCGAGATCACCTGGTCCCGCGCCGCTTGACTCGATGGACCCCGCACCGATCTTGCACCACAGGATCGGACGTTTCGAAGGGGTCGCGATGAACGCGCATGCTGAGCCGCCGGTCGCGAGGTCGGCGCACGAGGAGCGGCTCGACCGGCTCGCGACGGTTGCGGTCCGGGTCGGGCTCAACCTCCAGCCCGGGCAGGAGCTCGTCCTGACCGCGCCCCTCGACGCGCTGCCGCTGGCGCGTGCCATCACCGCCGAGGCCTACCGCGCCGGGGCGTCGCTGGTGACGACCCTGCTCGGCGACGACGCCGCGACGCTCGCGCGCTTCGCCCACGCCTCGGACGCGGCCTTCGATACCGCCGCCGGGTGGCTCTATGCGGGCATGGCGGAGGCCTACCGCAACGGCGCCGCCCGCCTCGCGATCAGCGGCGACGACCCGTCGCTGCTGTTGGCCCAGGATCCGGAGAAGGTCGCCCGCGCCAACCGGTCGCGCTCCAAGGCCTACGTGCCGGCGCTCGAGTTGATCGCCAACTTCGCCACGAACTGGACCATCGTCTCGGCCGCGACCCCGGCCTGGGCCCGCACGGTGTTCCCCGACCTCCCCGAGGCGGAGGCGGTCGCCAAGCTCTGGGATGCGGTGTTCGCCGCCTCCCGCGTCGACGGCCCCGATCCGGTCGCCGCCTGGGCCGCGCACAACGCCCACCTCCACGCGCGCAAGGACAGGCTGAACGGACACCGCTTCTCGGCGATCCGCTTCCGGGGGCCGGGCACCGACCTCACCGTAGGCCTCGCCGACGACCACGAATGGTGCGGCGGCGCGGCGACCTCGCGCAGCGGCATCACCTGCAACGCCAACATCCCGACCGAGGAGGTCTTCACCACGCCGCACAGGGCGCGGGTCGAGGGCCACGTCGCCAGCACCAAGCCGCTCTCGTACCAGGGCACCCTGATCGAGGGCATCCAGGTGCGGTTCGCGGAGGGCCGCATCGTCGAATCGGCCGCAACCCGGGGCGCCGACGTGCTGGCCCGCGTCCTCGACACCGACGAGGGCGCCCGCCGCCTGGGCGAGGTCGCGCTGGTGCCGGCCTCCTCGGCGATCTCGGCATCGGGGCTGCTGTTCTACAACACGCTCTACGACGAGAACGCCGCGAGCCACATCGCCCTCGGCCAAGCCTACTCGAAATGCTTCGTGGGCGGTGGCGCGGACTTCTCGGAGGACGACCTCGCGGCACGCGGCGCCAACCGCAGCCTGATCCACATCGACTGGATGATCGGCTCGGCCGAGGTCGACGTGGACGGCATCGCCGCCGACGGGCAGTCCGTGCCGGTGATGCGCCGGGGCGAGTGGGTCTGACGGCCGAGCCCGGTCCGTCACGCCGCGGGATGCACGGCCGAAAAAAACCGATTAAGACGGCGCCATGGCAGGACATTCCCATCGCGACGCCCGCGGTCGCCCGCTCGTCGCCGTCACCGGTCTCGGCATCGTCTCCTCCCTCGGGCACGGTCAGGACGCGACCTGGACCGCCCTGACGCAGGGGCGATCCGGCATCCACGCGATCGCGCGCTTCCCGACGGACGGGCTGCGCACGCGCATCGCCGGCACGGTCGACTTCCTCGACACCGATCCGCTCGTCGCCCCCGCCCTCTCCGAGCGCTTCGCCCGCGTGGCGGCCGAGGAGGCGGTGACGCAGGCCGGCATCGGCGCGGCCGGAGACTTCCCGGGCGCCCTGTTCATCGCGGTGCCGCCGGTCGAGATGGAATGGCCGCAGCGCCAGGCCCTGGCGGAGGCCTGCGGCGGCGACGGGCCGGTGACCTATGCCGGCCTGCAGCACGCGGCGGCCTCGCGCAAGTTCGACGCGTGGCACGACCTCTTCATCTTCGGCACCGTGGCCGACCGCATCGCCGACCGCTTCGGCACCAAGGGCTCGCCGATCTCGCTCTCCACCGCCTGCTCGTCGGGCGCCACCGCGATCCAGCTCGGCGTCGAGGCGATCCGGCGCGGCGAGATGACGGCGGCGCTCTGCATCGGCACCGACGGCTCGGTGAACCCGGAATCGCTGATCCGCTTCTCGCTGCTCTCGGCGCTGTCGACCCAGAACGACCCGCCGGAGACCGCCTCGAAGCCGTTCTCGAAGAATCGCGACGGCTTCGTCATGGGCGAGGGCGCGGCCGCGCTCGTGCTCGAGGACGCGGCCTCGGCCATCGCGCGCGGCGCGACGATCCTCGGCTACGTGCTGGGCTGCGGCGAGAAGGGCGACGGCTTCCATCGCACCCGCTCCAGCCCCGACGGCGCGCCGATCATCGCGGCGATCCGTGCCAGCCTCGACGATGCCGGGATCGGGCCGGAGGCGGTCGACACGGTCAACGCCCACGGCACCTCGACGCCCGAGAACGACCGCATGGAGGCGATGGGCCTGATGGCGGTGTTCGAGGACGCCGCCGCGCGCATCCCGGTGACCTCGAACAAGTCGATGCTCGGCCACACGCTGACCGCCGCCGGGGCGATCGAGGCCGTGATCTCGCTGCTGACGATCCGGCACGGGCGCATTCCGCCGACGATCAACTACGCCGTGCCGGATCCGGCGATCCCGCTCGACATCGTCACCGCGGCGCGCGACCTGCCCGTGGCGCGCGTCCTGTCGAACTCGTTCGGCTTCGGCGGCCAGAACACCTGCCTCGTGCTCGGGTCCGAACCGGCATGAGCGTGGCACCGACCGCGGCTCGCCGCATCCTGGTCACCGGCGGCGCCTCGGGCCTCGGCTCGGCGATCGTGCGGGCGATGGCGGCCGCCGGGCACGGCGTCGACTTCACCTTCCGCGCGTCGCAGGCGCCGGCCGAGGCCCTGCTCGCCGAGCTCCGCGACCGCCATCCCGACGCGGATTTCGAGGCGATCCCGCTGGATCTCGCCGACCGCGGCGCCCTCGACGCCTTCTGCGAGGCGGCGGAGGCGAAGAGCTATTACGGCTTCGTCCACAATGCCGGCCAATCCTACGACGCGCTCGCCGCGATGCTCGATCAGGAGCGCGCCGAGGCCCTGATGCAGGTGAATTTCTTCTCGCTGACGCGGATCGCCAAGAGCCTCGTGCGCGGGATGATCCGGGCGCGGGCCGGGCGCATCGTCGCGATCGGCTCGGTGGCGGCGCTGCGCGCCAACACCGGCAACGCGGCCTATGCGGCGACCAAGGGTGCGCTGATCGCCTATTGCCGCACCCTGGCGATCGAGTCGGCCAAGCGCGGCGTCACCGTCAACGTGATCGCCCCGGGCTTCGTCGACACCCCGATGATGGCCGGATACGCCGCCCACCGCGCCGGCATGGAGCGCCAGATTCCCGCCGGCCGCTTCGCCGACCCGACGGAGGTGGCGGCGCTGGCCGCCTTCCTGATGGGGGATCCCGCCGCCTACGTCACCGGCGCGGTCCTGCCCGTCGACGGCGGCCTGACGGCGATGATGGGCGTCCACCGCTGATCATGCGCGCCTCGCTCCTCGTCCGTCCGGCCCTCGCCGGCCTGCTGCTACACCTCGGCACCGGTGCGGTGCGGGCCGATCCGGTCCCGTACCGCGTCGACGGCCTGCCGCGCGGCGAGACGCTGAGCATCCGCGCCGAGCCCGACCCGGCGGCCGAGGTGGTCGGCGAGATCCGCGCCCGCGCGCTCGTCGTCGGCTGCACCAACGACACGCCGAGCCGCACGACGTGGTGCCGGGTCAAGGTCGGCCGCACCGTGGGCTGGGCGCGGCGGCGCTACCTCGCGCCGGAATGAGATCCCCGTCTCGGATTCGGTCGTGCAGGCCGATGTGATGGCAGCTCGGGCTCCAAGCGATGCGGGATCGGACGACCCGTCGCTGCATCTCGTCGATCTCGATCCTCGCCTCGAGGAATGGCGTGGCGAGCAGGACGCGGCAGCCCGTGACGATCTCGCCGTTGTCGCACCGCCATGCGCTGGTGCTGCGGACGGATGAGATATGTTACGGCCACCCCGCGCCCTCATCCCGAGGTGCCGGAGCGAAGCGGAGGCCTCGAAGGAGAACTCCAGGGATCGCTCCGCCCGCTGGAGGGCTCCTTCGAGGCCCGCTGGCGCGAGCACCTCGGGATGCGGGCGTGATTGGGATCGGCCGAGGTCCGGGCGGGGTCGGCCAAGCGTTTGAAAGTCATCCGATGCAAGCCCTGCAACTCTTCGGCGACCGCGACCTGCGCCTGACCGAGGTCGAGGCGCCCCCTCCCCCCGGTCCCGGCGAGGTTCGGGTGCGCGTCCGCGCAGTCGGCCTGAACTTCATCGACGTCTGGGGCTTTCGCGGGATGGCCTTCGCCAAGCGGCGTCTGCCGCTGACGGTCGGCGCCGAGGCTGCGGGCGAGATCGCCGAGCTCGGCGAGGGCGTCGAGGGGCTCGAAGCCGGCGACAAGGTCGCGCTCTACGGCGCGATGACCTGCGGCCGATGCCGCGCCTGCACCGAGGGCCGCGACAACCTCTGCGAGGATGTCGGCGGGGTGATGGGCTTCCACATCGACGGCTTCGCCCGCGAGTTCGTCACCATGCCGGCCCGGCTCGTCGTCAAGGTGCCCGACGCGGTCAGCCTCACCGACGCGGCCTGCGCCGGCATCGCCTTCGGCACGGTGCAGCACATGCTGTTCGACAACGCCAAGCTCGAGCCCGGCGAGAGCATCCTGGTCCATGCCGGAGGCTCAGGGATCGGCACCGCGGCGATCCGCATGGCCAAGGCCATCGGCTGCACCGTCTACACGACGGTGGGCGACGACGAGAAGGGCGCCAAGGCCGCCGCGCTCGGGGCCGACCACGTCGTCAACTACCGCACCGAGCGCTTCGAGGGCGAGGTCCGCCGGCTGACCAAGCGGAAGGGCGTGGACGTGGTGTTCGAGCATGTCGGCCCCGACACCTGGAACGGCTCGCTGCTCTGCCTCAAGCGCGGCGGCCGCCTCGTGACCTGCGGCTCGACCTCGGGCGTCTCGACGACGATGAACCTGATGCAGCTGTTCCAGCAGCAATACCGCATCACCGGCTCGTTCGGCTGCCGGCTCGCCAACATTGCAGAATCGCTCGACAAGATGGCCGACGGCATCCGCCCCGTCGTCGACACCGTCTATCCTCTGGCGGACTTCGCGCAGGGGCTCGAACGGCTGGAATCGCGCAAGGTCTTCGGCAAGATCCTCGTGAGCTTCTGACGCCCTCCCCTGTGGCGATGAAATGATCTAAGCCCGCGGAGCTTCCCGCGCGGCGTCGCCCGCCGCGCCCGCGCCCCGCCTCGACGGGGCGCCTCCCACCCGAGAGTGACCCGTTGCTGCGCCTCGCCCTGACCCTGAAGCGCAACCTGCCGCGGCTCGCCGGCTATGCGATGCTGCCGCTGATCCGCGCGGTGTTCTGGCTGTCGCGGGTCCTCGGCCCCGAGCGCGCGGGGGATGCCGGCAGCGCGCTGCTGCGCGCGCTCGGGCCCTGGCTGCCCTCGCACCGGACGGCGCTGACGAATCTGCGCGCCGCCTTCCCCGACGCGTCCGAGGCCGAGATCCGAGGGATCGCGCGGTCCGCCTGGGACAATCTCGGCCGCACCGGCGCCGAGTACGCCCATCTCGACACGCTGTTCGACTTCGACCCCGCCGACCCCGCGACCCAGCGCATGCAGGTCGAGGGCCTGGAGCATTTCCTGGCGCTGCGCAACGACGGCCGCCCGGGCCTCGTGTTCTCGGCCCATCTCGCCAACTGGGAGCTGCCGGCGATCTGCGCGGCGAAGTTCGATCTCGAGACCACCGCGGTGTTCCGCGCGCCGAACAACCCGGCCGCGGCGCGCCTCGTGCAGGAGGTCCGGCGCAAGACCATGGGGGGGCTCGCCGCCTCCGGGCCGGGCGGCGCCTTCGCGATGCAGGGCGTGGTCGAGCGCGGCGGCCATCTCGGGCAGCTGATCGACCAGCACTTCACCCGCGGCGTCGTGGTGTCGTTCTTCGGGCGTCCGTGCCTGGCGAACCCGCTGCTCGCCAAGCTCGCCCGCCACTACGATTGCCCGGTGCACGGCGCGCGCGTGGTGCGCCTTCCGAACGGCCGGTTCCGGCTCGAGCTGACCCCGCCCCTCGATCTGCCGCGCGACGCGGACGGGCAGATCGCGGTGGCCGGCGCGATGCAGGCGATGACCGCGATCGTCGAGGGCTGGGTGCGCGAGAATCCCGGGCAGTGGTTGTGGATGCACCGGCGCTGGCGGCCGAACATGCTGCCGAAGGCGCGTGCGACCGAGGTCGCCGAGCCTCAAGCCAACGTGATTTCCCAGCCGGCGTCGCGTGCGCTCTCCTGAGGCGATGACGGCGACCCACGCTCGTTCCCACGCGTTCGTCCGGATCCGCGTCCTGCTCGCGGCGTTGGCGGCCGGCCTGCCGTGCGGTCCGGCTGCGGCCGAGCCGTTGCGCGCGGTGGTCGAGCTGTTCACCAGCCAGGGTTGCGCCGCCTGCCGCTCGGCCGATCCGGTGATCGGCGACCTCGCCCGCCAGCCCGGCATCCTCGCGCTGACGCTTCCCGTGACCTACTGGGACTATCTCGGCTGGAAGGACACCCTGGCTCAGCGCCCGTTCGGCGAGCGGCAGCATGCCTATTCCGGCGTGCACGGCGCGCGCCAGATGTTCACCCCCCAGGCCGTGATCAACGGCTCCGCCTCGACCGTCGCCTCGGACAGGGCCGCCCTGGAGAAGCTGCTGCGCGAGGCGAACGCCCGCGGCGGTCTCCCCGTGCCGGTCCGCGGCGAGGAGCGCGACGAGCGGATCGTGATCGAGATCGGGGCCGAGCCGGTACCGAAGGCGGATCTGAAGGGCGACGTCTGGCTGGTTCCGGTCCTGCGCAGCCGCCCGGTCGCGATCGGCGGCGGCGAGAACCGCGGCCGAACCGCCACCTACGTCAACGTCGTGCGCGGCCTGCAGCGCCTCGGGCCCTGGACCGGCCAGGCGGTACGGTTCGAGGTGCCCCGAACGGCGGCCCGCGTCGCGGAGGCGGATGCCTGGGTCGTGGTGGTTCAGGGGACGGTCGGCGGTCGGCCGGCCAGGATATTCGGCGCCGCCAAAGGACCCGGTCTCTGAGGGACCCGGTCGCTGCGGCACGGAGCCTCGAACCGGAGCAAGCCCCGCCCGGGATCCTCAAAATCGAGCCTCACCCGCAGCCGGGTCATGCCCCGTCGTCATCGACGCCCGGCGTCGCGGCTCGGTCCTACGGGTCGAGCCCTTCGGCGATGCGGCGGCGGGCGCGCAGCGTCTCCATGCGCGACACCGAGAACACCGAGGCCTCGTAGAGCAGCAGCATCGGCAGCGCGAGGGAGAGCTGCGAGATCACGTCGGGCGGCGTCAGCACGGCGGCGGCGACGAAGACGAGGACGATCGCGTAGCGCCGCTTCTCGCGCAGGAACTTGGCGTCGATGATGCCGATCTGCCCGAGCAGCGTGAGGATCACCGGCAGCTGGAAGGCGATGCCGAAGGCGAAGATCAGCGTCATGATCAGGGAGAGGTACTCGTCGACCTTGGGCAGCAGCGCGATCGTCGGCTCGCCGGCGACGCCGACCTGCTGCAGCGACACCGAGAACTTGATGAGCAGCGGCATCGCCAGGAAGAACACGACCAGCGCGCCGAGCACGAAGAACACCGGCGTGGCGACGAGGTAGGGCATGAACGCCTTGCGCTCGTTGCGGTACAGGCCCGGGGCGACGAAGGCGTAGATCTGCGTCGCGATCACCGGGAAGGCGAGGAACGCCGCGCCGAAGACGCTGAGCTTGATGTTGGTGAAGACCTGCTCGAGGAAGTGCGTCGCGATCAGCTTGGCGTTCTCGACCCCGACGATCGAGACGTAGGGGTGGACGAGGATGTTGTAGATCTCGCGCGAGAAGAAGAAGCACCCGAAGAACATAATCACGAACGCGATCAGCGACTTGATCAGCCGTGCGCGCAATTCGATCAGGTGGTCGAGGAGCGGCGCCCGCGACGCCTCGATCTCGGCCTCGTCCGTCTGGTCGATCATCGCTTAATGGCCTGCGGCCGGTGCGGAGGGGGCCGGGCCGTGTGGCGCGGGCGTCGGGTCCGGGGCCGGCCCGTAGGGGTCGTCGACGGAGCCCGGGACGGGAAGCGGCTCGGGGGCGGCCCGCACTTCCGCGACGGGCTGGGCGACGGGCTGTTCCAGGGCCTTCGGCACGTCGTAGGCGCCGCCGGTCGTCGGAGCCGCGCTCTCGGCCGCCTTCAGCTGCGCGGTGGCGTCGGCCAGCGTCGCCGAGCTCGGCTTCGGCGCGCGGGCCTCGACGGCGCCCTTGAGCTCGTCGCGGATGGTCTGGACCGGGTTGAAGCCGCCGCTCGCGCCCCGCACCGTGTCGCGGATGCCGTCGACCTCCTTGCGGACGTCGTCGAGCTCCGCCTCGCGGATCGCCTCGTTGAACTGCATCTGGAACTCGCCCGCCATGCGGCGGACCTTCCGCGTCACCTGCCCGACGGTGCGCAGCGCCTTCGGCAGGTCCTTCGGCCCGATGACGATGAGGGCGACGCCGCCGATCAGCATCACCTCCCCCCAGCTCATGTCCAGCATGTCGTCGACGGTCCTGCAGCCTCGGGCCCGTCGCCACGGCGCCGACGGGCCTCGGGAAATGAGCCGTGCCCCCACGCGGGGGCGCGGGCCCGGGCCTCCTCAGACGGGCTTGCGCTCGCCCTGCGGCAGGTGGCTCGCCGGGATCGCGGTGCCGGGGCTGGTCTCGCCCGCATGCGGGATGGTGCGGACGGGCTCGGCCGGGGCGACGGGCGGGGTCGCGGCCTGCGTCGGCGCCTCGTCCTCGGCCATGCCCTTCTTGAACGCCTTGATGCCCTTGGCGACGTCGCCCATCAGGTCAGAGACCTTGCCGCGGCCGAACAGCAGCATCACGATGACGGCGACGACGACCCAGTGCCAGATACTCATGCTGCCCATGGCAACCTCCTGCGCCACGGGTCACGCATCGTGAGAGACGTGTCCGCGTCGGCACGTGTCCGCGGTTGAATTTCGGGCAGAACCTAGGGACCGCGCCGGGTTAACACAAGCGGTCAAACCCGGATCGCCCCGGCAATCCCATGCGGGGACCGCGCCCCGTCAGGCGGCCTGCGCCAGGGCCGCGGCGAATTGCGCACGGGCCAGCGGCAGGTCGAGGCCGTCGCGGGCGCCCCCGAGCCGGGCGAGCGCCGCCTCCGCGCGGCGCAGGGCGGCGCCGGCCAGCGACGGTGTGCCCTCCGCCACGGCGCGCATCTCGTCCGCGTCGCCGTTGCAGTGGAGCGCCACGTCGATGCCGGCGGCGAAGGCCGCCTCGGCCCGGGCGCGGAACGGCCCGGTCAGGGCATGCATCGACAGGTCGTCGGTCATCAGCAGGCCGTCGAAGCCGATCGCGCCGCGGATCACGTCGGCGATCACGGGCGCCGACTGGGTCGCCGGCCGGTCGGGATCGATTTGCGTGAACACCACGTGGGCGCTCATCGCCATCGGCAGGTCGGCGAGGGCGCGGAAGGGCCGGAAATCCTGGGCCGCGAGGGATTCGAGGCTCGCCTCGACCACCGGCAGGCCGTGGTGGCTGTCGCAGGCGGCGCGGCCGTGCCCGGGGATGTGCTTCATCACCGGAAGCACCCCGCCGGCCATCAGGCCCTCGGCCACCGCCCGGCCGATCTCGGCCACCTGCTGCGGCGTCGTGGCGTAGGCGCGGTCGCCGATGATGTCGTGGGCGCCGGGCTCGGGCACGTCGAGGACGGGCGCGCAGTCGACGTTGATGCCGACGTCGGCGAGGTCGTGCGCCATCAGGCGCGCGCCGAGCCGCGCCATCGCGGCGGCCGCCCCGTCGAGCCGGCGGAAGCGCCCGCCGGCCGGGTAGGCCGGCCAGTGCGGCGGCCCCATGCGCTGAACCCGGCCGCCCTCCTGGTCGATCAGGATCGGCGCGTCGTCCCGGCCGATCGTGGCGCGCAGCGACGCGGTCAGCGCCCGGACCTCGTCCGGCGTGCCGATGTTGCGCTTGAACAGGATGAAGCCCCAGGGCCGCACGTCGCGGAAGAACGCGGTCTCGTCCGGCGACAGGGTCTTGCCGGCGCAGCCGAGGATCAGGGCACGGGAGGTCATCGGGGACGGTCTTCCCGGGAGGGTTGGGTTGCGGGCATCGCCTGCCCGGACGAAGAATACGAATCCGTGGCGAGCGTCCGACAGGAGATGCCCGCGCCGCAAGGCCAAACCGCGACGTCTGCCGGACCATCGGTCCGCGCACGCTCGGGTGTTGCGCCGCCGACTCAGGCGCGGCCCCGGCGGATCGCCGATCTCAGGCGATCCGCCGACGCGGGTTTTGTGGAGGCGGGCTCAGTTCTTGGCGACGAAGCACTGTCCGCCGGCGCCCTGAAGCTCGGTGCAGAGGCTCGTGGCTTCCGCCTTGGCCAGCGGCCCGACGCGGACCCGGAAGATCGTCTTGCCGTTGACCTCGGCCTGGCGGATCAGCTCCGGCTTGCCGGCGAGCTGGCTGTACTTGCCCTGCATCTCGCGGAAGGCGGTCTGGGCTTCCTTGGCGCTGGTGCGGACGCCGAGCTGGACCGAGAACCCGCCGACGGCGGCGTTGCTCACGGTCGCCGTCGTGGCCGGGGCCTCGACCGGGACGGCGGCCTCGGGCGCGACGGCGGCGACGCGCTGCGGTGCCTTCGGCTTGGCCGGCGGCGGGACCGCCGCAGCGGGCGTGCGCTCGGGCGCCGGCGGCGCCTGCGTTGCGGCGGGCTGCGAGGGCGGCTGCGCGGTCGCGGTCTGGCTCGGCATCTGCGGCGTCGAAGCCGCCGCCATCCGGCCGGGCTTGGGGCGTGCGGCGGATGCATCGTCGCCCGGCAGCGTCATGGTCGGGACCGGCGAGATCGGGGACGATTCCGCCTGGGCCTCGCGCTGGACCGCCGGGGGCGGGGTGTCCGGCCGGACCACGACGGTGCGGACCTTGCGCGGCTGGCCGAACACGTCGAACGAGGCCGAGCCCGGCGTGAGGTTGGCCGTCTCGCCGCGATCCTGTGCCGGCCGATCCTGCCCTTGCGCCGCGCGGGCGGCCTGGGCCACGTCGAGGGGCTGCTCCTCGCGGTTGACGATGCGGATCTGGCTGTCCTTGGCCTTGGGCTCGTAGATCTGGCGGTTCTGGTCAGGGATCTCGACGCCGTCGGCGACCTTCGGCGCGACCTTCACCGGCGAGGTGTCGGCCTGGATCACCGGCACGCCGCCGCCGCTGCCGCCGCGGCTCAGGCCCTTGTAGGTCAGTGCGCCGGTCACCGCGACGACGACGACGGCGACGCCCGCACCGACCGTGACCAGCCGCCGGCGCGGCTTCACCCGCTTCAGGCTGCGCTGGTCGTAGGCCTCGGAACCGCCGTCCTGGTAGGTCTGCGCGTCGCCGTAGGCCACCGGCTGGTCGGAGCCGTGGTCGACCGAGGCGAGATACTGGTCGAACGCGTCGGCCGGGGTGTTGCGCTGCGGCTCGGCGTAATCGTTCGGATGATGGGCGGCCTCGTTGCCGAAGCTCGGCTCCTGGCGGCCGCGATGGGCGGACGCCTGGGGGGCGGGCTCGCGCCGGTCGTCGCGGGCGGCGAGGAGGGCGCGGAAAGGATCGTCCTGGCCGACGATGCGGGCGAGTTCCGCCAGCGGGTCGGGCTTCTGCGCGGCAGGTTCGACGGCCCGCGGGGCCGGCGAAGGCTGCTGCAGATCGCGCGCGAAGGCGTCGAAATCGACAGGCGCACGCGAAGCGTTCGTCATGGCAGCATCCTTATCCTACGCCGACTTAGGGGGCGCACTCATCGCATCGCGTCCGGAGCGCTCACGCCAAGCACGGCGAGACCGGATGCCAGGACGCCTCGCAGCGCTTCGATCAGCGCCAGCCTCGCCCGAGTCGACTTTCGGTCGGTTGGATTAACAAACCGTAATTGCGGCAAGTCTTTGCCCTTGTTCCAGAAACTATGCAGGCTGCTCGCCGTTTCATAGAGGTGGAACGCGATCCGGTGCGGTTCGTGGGCGGCGGCGGCCGCCTCCAGCACGCGGGGGTATTGCGCGATCAGCCGCAGCATCTCGGCCTCGCCCGCATCGGACAGCAGCGCGAAGTCCGCATCCCCCAGCGCCGCCGCATCGGCGGGATCGAAGTCGGGGAACGCCTCGCGTGCCTGCCGCTGCACCGAGCGGATGCGGGCATGGGCGTACTGGACGTAGAAGACCGGGTTGTCCTTCGACTGCTCGACCACCTTGGCGAGGTCGAAATCGAGGGTCGCGTCGTTCTTGCGGTAGAGCATCATGAAGCGGATCGCGTCGCGGCCGACCTCGTCGATGACCTCGCGGAGCGTCACGAACTCGCCCGAGCGCTTGCTCATCTTCACGGGCTCGCCCGCGCGCAACAGCCGCACCAGCTGGCACAGCTTCACGTCGAGGCTCGCCCGCCCGTCGGTGACCGCCTTCACCGCCGCCTGCATGCGCTTGACGTAGCCGCCGTGGTCGGCGCCGAGGACGTCGATCAGCTCGGTGGCGCCGGCGAGGTACTTCGCCCGGTGGTAGGCGATGTCGGAGGCGAAGTAGGTGTAGGAGCCGTCCGACTTCAGCAGCGGCCGGTCGGTGTCGTCGCCGAAATCCTTGGTGCGGAACAGGGTCTGCTCGCGGTCCTCCCAATCCTCCGGCACCTGCCCCTTGGGCGGCGGCAGGCGTCCCTCGTAGACGAGGCCCTTCTCGCGCAGCTCCGCGAGCAGCGCGGCGACCGCGCCGCCGCCCTCCCCCTGCAGGGTGCGCTCGGAGAAGAACACGTCGTGGTGGATGCCGATCGCGGCGAGGTCCCCGCGGATCATCGCCATCATCGCGGCGATGGCGGTCTCGCGCACCACCGGCAGCCATTCGGATTCCGGTTGCCCGAGCAGCGCGCGGCCGTGGGTCTCGGCCAGCGCCTGCCCCAGCGGCACGAGGTAGTCGCCGGGATAGAGACCCTCGGGGATCGCCCCGACCTCCTCGCCCAGCGCCTCGCGGTAGCGCAGGTAGGCGGAGCGGGCGAGCACGTCGACCTGGGCGCCGGCGTCGTTGATGTAGTACTCGCGCGTCACCTGCCGGCCGGCGGCGACCAGGAGGTTGGCCAGCGCGTCGCCGAACACCGCCCCGCGGCCGTGCCCGACATGCATCGGGCCGGTCGGGTTGGCCGAGACGTACTCGATGTTGACCGGGCCGCCCGCCATCCGTCCGCGCCCATAGCCGGCGGGATCGGCCAGCACGCCGCGCAGAACGTCGTGGAACACGGCGGGCGCGAGGCGCAGGTTGATGAAGCCGGGGCCGGCGACCTCGGCTCCGACCACGCGCGGGTCCGTGCGCAGCTCGGCGGCCAGCGCCTCGCCCAACGCCTTCGGGTTGGTCTTGGCCTCCTTGGCGAGCACCAGGGCGGCGTTGGTGGCGAGGTCGCCGTGGCTCGCGTCGCGCGGCGGCTCGACCACGACCCGGGCGAGGTCGAGGCCTTCGGGCAGCGTCCCGCCGCGGACCAGCGCCTCGACGGCCTCGCGCACGCGCGCCTCGAACAGGGCGAAGATGTTCATGATCGTGTCAAATCCGCTCGCACCGGCGCCCGACGATGCGACGGTGTCTCATCCCCGCGCCATAGCAAGGGGGGGCGGAGGTGTCACGGCAGGGACGGCTCCGCGGTGCTGGTCCACCCTTGCAGGACCGTGCGCAGCGGCTCCGGCAACGCGACGGGCCGGCGGCTGGCGCGGTCGACGTAGACGTGCACGAAGAAGCCCTCGGCCGCGGCCTCGTCGGCGTCGCCGCGGAACAGCCCGATCTCGTAGCGCACGCTCGACCGGCCGATCCGCGCGACGCGCACGCCGGCGGTGACCACGTCCGGGAAGGCGATCGGCGCGTGGTAGCGGCAGCCGGTCTCGACGACGAGGCCGATCACCGGGGATCGCGCGATGTCGAGCACACCGGCTTCGACCAGCAGGCCGTTCACCGCGGTGTCGAAGAACGCGTAGTAGACCACGTTGTTGACGTGCCCGTAGACGTCGTTGTCGGCCCAGCGCGTGCCGATCGGGACGTGGCGCGGATAGGACGCCCGATTCGTGGCGGCGCGGAGTGGGGTGGCGGCGTTCGGGGCAGGCGTCTCGCGCATCGCGGCGTCCATCGGGCAGGGCACGTGATGCCCGGTCTACCAGATCGCGGGCGGCGTTTCGCGCACCCGGGCGGCTCGATCCGCACCCGGGATCGCTTCCCGTCTGGGCGGATCGCGCGCATCGCCTGAGCAACCCGCGGAGATTTTGTGCAGAGCCGCGTCCGCGATTTGACGGGCTGGTTCGAGCGGTTACCGTTCCCCGTCTCGGGCCCGCCGCGAGCGGGTCGGGTCGCGTTCGGAAGAGGTGGCCGATGGACGAACCCACCGCAGCGATGAATGTCGGTGTCTTCATCCCGATCGGCAACAACGGCTGGTTGCTCTCCGAGAACGCGCCGCAATACAAGCCGAGCTTCGCCCTCAACAAGGCGGTGACGTTGAAGGCCGAGGGCTACGGCCTCGACTTCGCCCTGTCGATGATCAAGCTGCGCGGCTTCGGCGGCAAGACCGAGTTCTGGGACCACAACCTCGAATCGTTCACGCTGATGGCCGGGCTCGCCGCCGTCACCTCGCGGATCAAGCTCTACGCCACGGCGCCGACCCTGTGCTTCCCGCCCGCGATCACGGCGCGGATGGCCGCGACGATCGACTCGATCTCCGAGGGACGCTTCGGCCTCAACCTGATCACGGGCTGGCAGAAGCCGGAATATTCGCAGATGGGCCTCTGGCCCGGCGACGCCTTCTTCGCCGACCGGTACCGGTACCTCTCGGAATACGCGCAGATCCTGCGCGAGCTTTGGGAGACCGGGCGCAGCGACCTCAAGGGCCAATACTTCCAGATGGACGATTGCCGCCTGAGCCCGCGGCCGCAAGGTGCGATGAAGGTGATCTGCGCCGGCCAGAGCGAGGCCGGCATGGCCTTCACCGCCACCTACGCCGACTACAATTTCTGCTTCGGCAAGGGCGTGAACACCCCTACCGCCTTCGCGCCGACGGTCGCGCGCCTCGAGGCCGCCAAGGCGAAGACCGGCCGCGACGTCTCCTCCTACGTGCTGTTCATGGTGATCTCCGACGAGACCGACGCCGCCGCTCACGCCAAGTGGGAGCACTACAAGGCGGGCGCGGACCAGGAGGCGATCGCCTGGCTCGGCGTGCAGGGCGCGGCCGACACGAAATCCGGCGCCGACACCAACGTGCGCCAGATGGCCGACCCGACCTCGGCGGTGAACATCAACATGGGCACCCTCGTCGGCTCGTTCGAGAGCGTGGCGCGGATGCTCGACGCGGTGATGACCGTGCCCGGCACCGGCGGGGTGCTGCTGGTGTTCGACGATTTCCTGAAGGGGCTCGACGATTTCGGGCAGAAGATCCAGCCGCTGATGCAGACCCGCCGGCACGTCGCCGCGGCTGCGGCGACTCTCTCCGAGGTCGCGTGATGGAGGCGCCCGCCGGATACCGCGACGCCGCCGGCCGCTTCGGCGGCGTGACGCTGCCCGCGCGGCCCGAGCCGATCGCCTTCGCGCCCGAGGCCACCGCGCTCATCGTCGTCGACATGCAGAACGCCTACGCGACGAAGGGCGGCTACCTCGATCTGGCCGGCTTCGACGTGTCGCAGACCGGGCCGGTGATCGGCCGCATCGCAGCCGCCGTTGCGGCCGCGCGGGCGGCCGGCATCGTCGTGCTGTGGTTCCAGAACGGATGGGACGCCGACTACGTCGAGACCGGGGGGCCGGGCTCGCCGAACTGGCACAAGTCCAACGCGCTGAAGACCATGCGCCGGCAGCCGGGGCTGAACAGCCGGCTGCTGACCCGCGGCACCTGGGACTACGACCTCATCGACGCGCTGAAGCCGCAGCCCGGCGACATCGTCATGGGCAAGCCGCGCTACAGCGGCTTCTACAACACGGCGCTCGACAGCACCCTGCGGGCGCGCGGCATCCGCACCCTGGTCTTCACCGGAATCGCCACCAACGTCTGCGTGGAATCGACCCTACGCGACGGGTTCTTCCTCGAATATTTCGGCATCGTGCTGGCCGACGCCACCCACCAGGCCGGCCCGCCGAGCCTGCAGGAGGGCGCGCTCCTCAACATCGAGACGTTCTTCGGCTGGGTCTCGGACGTGGCGGCCTTCGAGAGGGCCCTCGGTGCCGAGCCGCGTCGCACCGAAGCCGCCGAGTGATCGCCAACGGAAAGTCCCGAACACAATGCCCAAGACCGTCGTGATCCCGCCCGGCACCGGCAAGCCCCTGGCGCCCTACGTGCCCGGAACCCTGGCCGACGGCGTGCTCTACGTCTCGGGCACGCTGCCGCTCGACGCCGACGCCAACGTCGTCCATGTGGGAGACGCGTCGGCCCAGACCCGCCACGTGCTCGAGACGATCAAGGGCGTCGTCGCGGCCGCCGGCGGGACCATGGACGACGTGACCTTCAACCACGTCTTCCTGAAGGACTGGGCCGACTACGCGGCGATCAACGCGGTCTATGCCGAATACTTCCCCGGCGAGAAGCCGGCGCGCTACTGCATCCAGTGCGGGCTGGTGAAGCCGGACGCGCTGGTCGAGATCGCCTCTGTGGCGCATGTCGGCAGGCCGGTCGGCGCGCTCGCCGTCGACACCTCGGTCTGATGCCGGTCCATCACGATGTCGCCGGCGACGGCGCGCGGACCGTCCTGCTCTCGCCCGGGCTCGGCGGGATGGCGGGCTACTTCGCGCCGCAGATGCCCGCGCTGGATCCGCACTTCCGCGTCCTGACCTACGACCATCGCGGCACCGGCCGCTCGAAGGGCCCGCTCGAGCCCGGCCACGACATCGCGGCGATGGCGGAGGACGCGCTGTCGGTCCTCGACGCCACCGGCACCGCGAGGGCGGACGTCGTCGGGCACGCGCTCGGCGGGCTGATCGCGCTGCAATTGGCGCTCAACCACCCGACGCGCGTCGGGCGCATCGTCGTGATCAACGGCTGGGACGCGATCGATTCCGCGACGCTGCGGTGCTTTTCCGCCCGCAAGTCGCTCCTGAACCATGCCGGCCCCGAGGCCTTCGTCCGCGCGCAGGCGATCTTCCTCTATCCCGCCCCGTGGCTGTCCGAGAATGCCGCGCGGGTGGCGGCGGACGAGGCGCATGCGCTGGCGCATTTCCCCGGGCCCGAGACGGTGCTCGCGCGGATCGGCGCGCTGGAGCGCTTCACCCTGGCCGGGCGGCTCGGCGCGATCCCGCACGAGACCCTGGTGATGGCCGCCCGCGACGACGTGCTGGTGCCCTACACCGCGTCCGAACGCCTCGCCGCCGGCCTCGCCAAGGCCCGCCTCGACTTGGTGTCCGAGGGCGGCCACGCCCACAGCGTCACGCGGGCGGAAGCCTTCAACCGGACGCTGTTCGACTTCCTGCTCTGATTGGGCGGAAACTCTCCGAGGCCGGCTCGAACAGCGGCACCTGGCGCATCTCCGGCACCAGCACCAGGCCCCTGTCGGTGATGCGGATCTGCGGGATCACCGAGAGCGGGATCAGGTTGAAGCCCATGTAGGGGATGGTGCAGCCGGCCCGCTCCCAGGCGACCTTCAGAGCGCGGACCTCCTCGGCGACCGCGCCGACGCGCTTGTCCGAGAGCAGGCCCGCCACCGGCAGCGGCACCATCGCGACGACCGCGCCGTCCTCGACCACGCAGACCCCGCCCTGATGCGCCGCGATGGCGTCGACCGCGACCCGCATGTCGGCCTCGTTCAGCCCGGCGACGATGAGGTTGTGCGAATCGTGGCCGACGCTGCTCGCCACCGCGCCGCGCTTCAGCCCGAAGGCGCGCAGCAGCCCGTGCGCGGCGTGGCCGCCGAGCCCATGCCGCTCCACCACGGCGACGTGGCACAGATCGTTCTCGGCGAGCGTCGTCGGCCAGTCTACGGCGGGATCGAGCGTGATGCGCTCGTGGACGAGCTCGATGCCGGGCAGCGTCGTGCGGATCGCGTTGACGGTGCAGGGGGCTTCCGGCAGCGTCGGGATCAGCGACGGCACCGGCACCGGCAGGTGGACGGTGGCGTAGGCGCGCGCCGGGTAGCGGTAGGGGCGCGACAGGGCCGCGTCGAGGCGCGGCGTGATCGAGCGGTTCTCGACCACCAGCTCGCCGCCGTACCAGGTCGATTGCGGCACGAGGTCGTCGTCGAGCAGCACGAGGTCGGCCCGCCGGCCGCCGCCGAGGCCGCCGATCTCGCCGTCGAGGCCGTAGCGCGTCGCGGGGTGCAGCGAGCCCATCGACCAGGCCGCCGGCTTCGGGATGCCCATCCGCACCGCTTCGCGCACCACCCAGTCGAGCCCGTAGGCGAGGAGGTCCTCGGCGTCGCGGTCGTCGGTGCAGCAGCAGACTCGCTTCCAGGCGGCGCCGTAATCGACCACCGTGCCGATCGCCTTCGGCAGCGAGTGCCACGGCGTCGTCGGCGGCCCGCCGCGCAGGAAGATCCAGATGCCGGCGTCGAGCAGGTCGTCGGCGATGTCGCGGTCGATCGCCTCGTGGGTGTCGGTGACGCCGGACGCGGCGTAGGCGGCGACGAAGTCGCGGCCGTAGATGTGGCCCGAGACCGGGCGCCCGCGCGACAGCGAAGCCGCGATGATCGCGTGGGCGCGGGGATCGCCCTCGGCGACCGCGACGAAATCCATCTTCTCGCCCAGGCCCAAGGCCTCGGGCCAGGCGTCGAACAGGGCGGCGATCTTCTCGGCGGTGAGGTCGCCACCGGCGGTCTCCAGCTCCGGCGTCGTCGCCGGCACCGTGCTCGGCACGGTGAGGTAGATGTTGAGCGCCGCCGCGCGGGCATCCTCCAGCATCCAGGCGACGCCGTCGGCATCGAGCACGTTGCCGATCTCGTGGCTGTCGCAGACGATCGTCGTCGTGCCGTTCAGAAGTGCCGCCTCGGCGTAGGCGCAGGCGGTGATCATGCTGCTTTCGATGTGCAGATGCGGGTCGACGAGGCCCGGCGCGATCAGCCCGCCGCCCGCATCGAACCGCGCCGCGCCGCCGCGATGGCTGCCGGCGGGCTTCACCGCGGCGATCCGGCCGCCCGCGATCCAGACCTCGCGCTCGGGCAGGATGCGGTCGGAATAGGTCGAGAGCACCCGCGCGCCGGCGATCACGAGGTCCGGCTCGGCCCGGCCCGACGCCACGTCGGCGAGGCGGCGCGTCATCTGCGCGAGCGGCACGACGGAGAAGCGGTTCAGCGGCGCTGGGGACATCGGGTCGGACACTCTCGCGGGCGGATGGAGGCGATCCGGGCACGCATCGTGCCAGGGCGGCCGGACCGGTCGACAGGACCGAGGTTCCACCCGAGAGGCGGCGAAACCATGCCCGACTTCGATCTCGCGATCCGCGGCGGCACCGTCGTCACCGCCGCCGACACGCTGCGTGCCGAGATCGGCATCCGCGACGGCCGCATCGTCGCGGTGGCCGAGCGGGTGGCGGACGCGGCCCGGACCATCGACGCGTCCGGGCTGCTGGTGCTGCCGGGCGGCATCGACAGCCACGTCCACATCGCGCAACCCTCGGGGCCCGGCATCGTCATGGCCGACGACTTCGCCTCGGCGACGCGGGCGGCCGCCGCCGGCGGCAACACCTGCGTGATGCCGTTCGCGTTGCAGCCGCGCGGCGGCTCCCTGCGCGCGGCGGCCGAGGCCTATCGCGGTCTGGCCGAGGGGCAATGCCACGTCGACGCGGCGATCCACCTGATCGTCTCGGACCCGACCGAGGCGGTGCTCGGCCAGGAGCTGCCGGCGCTGATCGCCGCCGGCTACACCTCGTTCAAGGTCTTCATGACGTACGACGACTTGGTCCTGAACGACCGGCAGATCCTCGACGTGTTCGACGTCGCCCGGCGCGAGGGCGCCCGCGTGATGGTCCATGCCGAGGGCTACGACGCGATCCGCTACCTCGGCGAGCGCTTGGAGAAGGCCGGGGAGACCCGGCCCTTCGGCCATGCGCTGTCGCGGCCGCAACCGGTCGAGCGCGAGGCGGCGCATCGGGCGATCAGCCATGCCGAGCTGGTCGATCTGCCGATCGTCATCGTCCACGTCTCGGGCGAGCAGGCGATGGAGCAGATCGCGTGGGCGCAGGGGCGCGGCCTGAAGATCCATGCCGAGACCTGCCCGCAATACCTGACGCTGACGGCCGAGGACATGAAGGGGATCGGCGACGACCCGATGTCGGGCGCGAAGTACGTCTGCTCGCCGCCGCCGCGGGATGCCGCGAGCCAGGCGGCGATCTGGTCCGGCCTGCAGCGCGGGATCTTCGACGTGGTCTCCTCCGACCATTGCCCGTTCCGCTACGACGACCCCCAGGGCAAGCTCAACCCGCGCGCAAGAACCTCCTTCCGCTGGATCCCGAACGGCATCCCCGGCATCGAGACCCGGCTGCCGGTGCTCTTCTCCGAGGGCGTGTCGAAGGGCCGGATCTCGCTGAACCAGTTCGCCGCGCTCACCGCGACGAACCACGCCAAGCTCTACGGCCTGTATCCGAAGAAAGGCTCGATCGGCCCCGGCTTCGACGCCGACCTGACCCTGTGGGACCCGAACCGCCGCGAGAAGATCACGCAGGCGGCGCTCCATCACGGCGCCGACTACACCCCCTGGGAGGGGTTTTCGGTGACCGGCTGGCCGGTGATGACGATCGCGCGCGGGCAGGTCGTCGCCGAGGACGGCCGGGTGCTGTCCGTGCCGGGCCAGGGCCGCGTGCTCGACCGGAGCATCGTGCCGGGCTGAAGGTCAGGCCGCCTCGGTATCCCGAAAGATCCGGTCCGGTGCGAACGGCGTCGCGGTGAGCCGCGCGCCGGTCGCGTCGCGGATCGCGTTGGCGAGCGCCGGGGCGACCGGGTTGAACGGGCTCTCGCTCATCGATTTCGCGCCGAGCGGGCCGATGCTGTCGTGGGTGTCGGCGAACAGCACCTCGGTCGCCGGCACGTCGGCGCAGGCCGGGATGTGGTAGTTCCGGAACGTCTGGGTGATCACGCGGCCGGCCTCGTCGAGACGCACGTCCTCGTACAGCGCCGCGCCGAGGGCCTGCGCGACGCCGCCCTCGACCTGCCCGCGGCACTGCATCGGGTTGATCACGCGGCCGGCATCGGCCGCGTGGACGCTGCGCAGGATCCGGACCTCGCCGGTCCCCGGATGCACGGCGACCCGGAACGCCTGGACGTTGAAGGCGACCGAGCGCGGCGAGCCGTCGGCCCGGCCTTCCGCTTCGAGCGGACCCTCGGCGATGAGGTCGGCCAACGCGATGCGGCCCCCCGGAACGATCACGTGGTCGCCCTCGAGGCGGCAGTCGGCGGTCGCGGCGCCCGCCTGCGCCGCCGCCCGGGTCAGGATCGCGCGCGCGAGCGCCTCCGCCGCGTTCAGCGTCGCGCGCCCCGCCACGACGATGCCGGTGCTGCCGTAGGCGCCGGTGTCGTGGCCGACCGCGTCGGTGTCGGAGGCGCGGATGCGGATGCGGTCCGGCGCGGTGCCGAGGGCGGCGGCCGCGATCTGCGCATGCACGGTGGTGGTGCCGTTTCCGAACTCGGCGGTGCCGACGGACAATTCGTAGAGCGCGGGCGCGACGGGCGAAGCGCGGGTCCCTCCCCCCTCTGCGGGGGAGGGTGGGCCTCGCGTCAGCGAGGGTCGGGAGAGGGGAGCGACAGTGCCGGAAGCGGCGCTCCCCTCTCCCCCCCTGCTGCGCAGGGTACCCTCCCCCGCAGCGGGGGGAGGGAAAAGGTGGGCCCGATCGCGTCCGTCGTCCGCGCGCAGCGCGATCCGCGCGTCCGAAAAATGCCCGCGCGGGGGGATCGTGTCGATCATCGCCATCGCCATGCCCTCGCCGACACGCCAGCCCTCCGGAGCCGGGTCGCCGCCGGGGGCCGCCATCGCGCGCTCGGCGAGGTCGAGGCACTGGTCGAGGCCGTAGCTGCCGTATTCGACGTCGTGCGGCTCCAGGCTGGTCGAGACCATCGGGTCGCCGGGCCGCACCGCGTTGCGGCGGCGCATCGCGTAAGGGTCGAGGCCGAGGTCGCGGGCGAGCTCGTCCATCGCCGATTCGACGGCGAAGATCGTCTGGCTGAGGCCGTAGCCGCGGAAGGCGCCGGCCGGCAGGGTGTGGGTGTAGACGGCGTAGCCGTCGACGCGCTTGTTCGGGCAGCGATAGGCGCCGATCACCTCGTTGGTGCCGTGGTGGAGCACGCCGCCGGCATGGTTGCCGTAGGCCCCGGTGTTCGAGACGACGTCGAGCTGGATCGCGGTGAGCGTGCCGTCGGCCCGCGCGCCGAGCTTCACCCGGACCCGCATCGGATGGCGGGTGGTGGTGGCGGTGAACTGCTCCTGGCGGGTGAGCTCCCACTTCACCGGGCGCCCGGTGCGGAGCACCGCCAGCGCGACGAGGTCCTCGGTCAGCATCTCCTGCTTGCCGCCGAAGCCGCCGCCGACGCGGGCCGCCATCACCCGCACCTGCGATCGGTCGAGGCCGAACAGCGTGCAGAGCGCGTCGCGGGTCAGGAACGGCACCTGCGTCGAGGAGCGGATCATGAGGCGGCCGTCCGCGTCCCGCCAGCCGATCGCGCCGTGGGTCTCGAGATGGGCGTGCTGCACCCGTTGCGAGAGGTAGGTGCCCTCGTGGATGCGGTGCGCCTCGGCAAAACCCGCCTCGACGTCGCCGACCAGGCCGTGGGCCTCGGCCGCGAGGTTCGGACGCGACGGGTGGGGCGGCGCGTCCGCGCCCGGCTCGATCGACGCGTGGACGAGGGGGGCGCCGGGCTGCATCGCGGCCACCGGATCGAACACAGCCGGCAACGCCGCGTAGGTGATCCCGAGCGCTCGCACGCCGGCCTCGGCCGCGGCTTCCGTCTCGGCGACCACCGCGGCGACGCGCTGGCCGACGAAGCGGACGGTGTCGTCGAGCACGCGGGTGTCGGGCGCGTCGTCGGTCGGGTTCTCGTGCCGGCCGGTGGAGAAGCGCAGGTTCGGCACGTCCGCATAAGTGAGCACCGCGACGACGCCCGGGAGCGCCAGGGCCGCCGCGCGATCGATCGCGACGATCCGCGCGTGCGCGTGGTCTGAGCGCAGCACCCGCATGTGCAGCAGGCCCGGCATGGCGAGGTCGAAGGTGTAGCCGGCGCGGCCCGACACGATGTCCGGCGCCGCGGGCGCCGGCACGCTGCGCCCGATCGGGTCGCTCGCGGTCGCCGCCTCGGCCGAGGCGATGCCGGCGATGGCGTCGCGGATGGCGCGGTAGCCGGTGCAGCGGCAGAGATTGCCCTTCAGCGCCGCGCCGAGGTCGCGCTTCTGGCCCTGGTCGAGGGACGCCGCCGTCATGATCATCCCGGGCGTGCAGAAGCCGCACTGGAAGCCCTGGGCCGCGACGAAGGCCGCCTGCATCGGGTGCAGCGGGTCCGGCGCCTGATCCGGCACCCCCTGCCCCGGCCGGCACGGGCCGGACAGCCCCTCGATGGTGGTGACGCTGCGCCCCTCGGCCCGGAACGCCGGCAGCAGGCAGCTGTGGATCGGCTCGCCGTCGAGGTGGACCGTGCAGGCGCCGCAATCGCCGGCGTCGCACCCCTTCTTGACGCCGAACCAGCCCTGCTCGCGCAGCAGCGTGCGCAGGCACTGGCCGGGACGCGGCGCCACCTCCTCGGCATGGCCGTTGACGACGATCCTCATGCGCCCTCGCTGAGCTCGGCCCGGATCTCCTCGGCGAGCAGGCCGGTGACGTGGTGGCGCCAATCCGGCGCGCCGTGCACGTCGTCGTACCAGAGCGCGTCGTCGATCCGCGTTGCGATCGCGTCGGCGAGGTCGCGGGCGCTCGGCGGCGCCGGGAAGACGAGGCGCACCGGGCGGCGGGTCGAGGCCGTGACGGTGACGACGCGCGTGCCGTCGGCGTCCCGCGTGCCGATCAGCAGGGCGCCGGAGCGGCCGTTCGGGCTCAGCGAGATCCGGCGGAAGGCCGCGCGCCGCTTGAGGGCCGAGGCCGGCATGTCGAGGCGCAGCAGGACCTCGTCCGGGGCGAGCGCGGTCGCCTGCGGCCCGAGCACGAACTCGGCCACCGCCATCCGGCGCTCGCCGCCCGCGCCGGTGCGGATGGTGCAGACGCCGTCGAGCGCCACGGCGAGCGCGATCATCGGCCCGGCGGGCAGCGCAAGGCAGAGGTTGCCGCCCACGGTCGCCCGGTTCCAGATCTTGAACGAGCCGAGCAGCGCCCGGCAGCTCTGCCCGACGAGCGGCGCGGCGATCCAGGCGGGCGGCAGCTCGATCCGGTCCAGCTCGGCGATCGTGCAGGTGGCCGACAGGCTCAAGCCCGCTTCGGTCGCCGCGCTCGGCGGAAGCGCCAGGGCGGTGAGGTCGATCAGCCGCGCGAGATGCGGCTGCGGCTCCGAGAACAGCCAGGTGCCGCCGGCGAGCCACGCGTCGCCCGCGCGCCAGCCCGGCAGCGAGCCGGGCTCCCGCGGGGTGAGGACCGAGCTGATCGTATCGAGATCCATGCGGCTGCGCCCAAGCAAGTCTTCGTCCAACCGCCTAAGCGATCACCCACGTGCGTCGACGACGCCGTCCACGAGGTTGAGCCCAAGCAGCAGCTCCGACGGGAATGCGGTGCGGACCACCGGCTCCACCCGGATCTCGGGCGCGAGGCACGCGGCCTCCGCCCTGCGGGCCGCGACGGCGTCCGCGATCGAGACCGCGGCGAAGCGCAGCCGCGTGCCGGCCTGGGCCTGGGCGAGCCGCCCGAGGTCGGGGCCGATCACCGTGGCGATCTTCGGGTAGCCGCCGGTCGATTGCCGGTCGGCCATCAGCACGATCGGCAGCCCCTCGCCCGGCACCTGGATCGCGCCCATGGCGATGCCGTCGGAGACGATGTCGTGGCCGCGTGCATGGGTCAGGCGCGGACCGTCGAGGAAGCAGGCCATGCGGTCGCCGCGCCCGGCGACCGTCCACGGGCCGTCGAGGAACGCCGCGATCTGGTCCGCCGCGAAGGCGTCGTCCTGCGGCCCGAGGACGACGCGGATCGTGTCGGCCGGCCGGTCGAGCCAGGGCGCGACCAGGGCCTGCGGATCGCCGGCGCCGGCGCGCGCCGCGTCGATCGCGAGGCTGTCGCCGGCCGCCAGCGCGCGGCCATCGAGGCCGCCGAGGCCGGACCGGGTGTGGGTCGCGGTCGAGCCGAGCACCGGCGCGACGGCGATGCGTCCGCACACCGCGAGGTAGCACCATGCCCCGGCCGAGCCCGCCCGCACCGCGAGCGTCCGGCCGGGCTCCAGCGTCAGCGCGACGGCGGCCGGCAGCGCCTGGCCGTCGAGGGCGATGCGGAAGCCCGTGCTCGCCAGGACGAGGCCGAGCGGGCCGCCCTCCGCCGCGACGGCGATGCCGCCGGCCGAGACCTCGATCGCCGTCGCGCCGGGCGGGTTGCCGGCGGCGCGGTTGGCGGTGTCGAAGGCGAGCGCGTCCATCGGCCCGGCAGAGGTGATGCCGTAGCGCAGGTATCCGTGGCGCCCGGCATCCTGCAGCGTCACGCTCGGCCCGGCGGCGAGGATCGCGAGGCGCGGGCTCACGGCGCCGGGTCCCCGGCATAGGCCTCGCGCCGGGCCACGACCTCGCCGGCTGCGGCGCGCCGCTCCAGGGCCGAAAAGGTCGCGGCGTCCACCGGCGCGAAACGGATGCGGTCGCCGGCGGCGACCGGGAAGGTCTCGTCGCGCTCGGGCGCGTAGAGCCGGGCCGGGGTCCGCGCGATCACGTACCAACCGGTCGGCATCGGCACGGTGCCGATTGCGGCGAGCCCTCCGCCGACGAGGAGCGCGTTGGCCGGATGCGGCGAACGGGGCTTTGCCCGGCGCGGCACCGCCAGTTCCCTCGGCAGGCCGCCGAGATAGGCGAAGCCCGGCGCGAACCCGTACATGTAGACCCGGTAGGTCGCCCCCGCATGCAGGCCTGCCACCCGCGCCGCGGAAAGGCCGGTGCGCTCGGCGATGGCGGCGACGTCCTCGCCGCAGGGCTCGCCCGCGCTGGTCTCGGCATAGCAGCAGGGCAGCGTCCAGAGCGTCGGCGCGGCTCGGCCCGCACCGGCAGCGTCCGCGAGCGCGACGACCCGCGCAGCGAGCGCCGCGCGATCTAGCACGAGCGGATCGTAGTGCATCATCAGCGAGCGGTAGGTCGGCACGGTCTCGCGGAGGCCGGCGGGCGGGTCGGCGCGCAGGGCGTCGTCGAGCGCCAGCACCCGGTCGTTGATCGCCGGATCGACCGCGCTGCCGAACTCGGCGACGAGCGCTGCCTCCCCGGCATCGAGCAGGCGCGGAGGCGGTCCCACCTCTTCAGGCCCGGAACGGGGCGAGGCGGATGCCGGCGCCCTCGAGCCGGTCGCGCACCGCCCGGGCGGTGGCGACCGCGTGCGCGGAATCGCCGTGGACGCAGACCGAGCGGATCGGCGTCGGCAGGTGGGTGCCCTGCGCGGTGACGATCGCGCCGGCCTCCACCATGGCGAGGACGCGGCCGGCGGCCTCCTCCGCGCCGTCGATCATCGCCCCGGGCCGGCCGCGGGCGATCAGCTGGCCGTCCTCGGCGTAGCCCCGGTCGGCGAAGATCTCCTGGTGGACCTCGAGGCCCGCCGCCTCGCCGGCCGGCACCTGCGCCGTCAGCGCGATGGCGAGCAGCGCCAAGTCGCGGTCGACCGCGCGCACGGCCCGGGCGATCGCGTCGGCGACGTCGCGCTCGGCGGCTGCGAGGTTGGCGAGCGCCCCGTGCGCCTTCACGTAGGCGATGCGATGGCCGGCATAGGCCGCGAGCGCCTCGGCGGCGCCGATCTGATAGGCGACGAGGCGCTCGATCTCGGGCGCGGTGAACGGCATCCGCCGCCGCCCGAACCCCCAGAGGTCGGGAAAGCCCGGATGGGCACCCACGGCGACGCCGTTCGCCTTCGCCCGCTCGAAGGTCTCGGCCATGATCTCCGGGTCGCCCGCATGCATCCCGCAGGCGACGTTGGCCGAGGTGACGATGGCGAGCATCGCCGCGTCGTCGCCGCAGGCATAGGCGCCGAAGCCCTCGCCGAGATCGGAGTTCAGGTCGACGCTCGCCATCCGGTCGCGGATCCCGTGGAGTTCGCGGAGCCGACTATAGCGCGCCCGGAAACGGATTCCGAAGCAGGCCCCGGCCGATCCGGTTCAAGATCCGTTCCATCGGCGCGAGCGAGCGGTCGCGACGAGACGGCACCGGCCGAACGCGTCCGCGTCCTGCCGATGCCGTGCGTGGGTCGATCGGGATCGCCGGGGGCGAGGCCCCGGCGCGCGTGTCGGATCAGCCGTCGTTCTTGGTCAGCGAGATCGCGACGAAGCGGGTCACGCCCTTGCTGCTCTTCACCCGCATCAGCACCGCCTTGCGCCCGCTGGATTCGGCCGTGCGGATCTGCTCGGCGACCTCGGAGGGGCGGGTCACGCTCTTGCCGGCCACGTCGAGGATGACGTCGCCCTGCTCGATGCCCTTGGCGGCGGCCGGGCCGTCCGGATCGACCTGGACCACCGCGACGCCGCTGTCGGACAGGCCGACCTCCGCCGCCGGCGCCAGGCTCAGCCCGAGCCGCGGCTGGCCGCCGGCCATGCCGGTGTCCGAGGAGGCCACCTTCGACCCGTCGGTCGGGAGCGCGCCCAGCGTGATCGTCGCGTTGTCGGACTTGCCGCCGCGGAGATAGGCGATCTCAACCTTGGCGCCGGGCTTCAGCCCCGCGATCTTGCGGGACAGCTCCTTGGCGTCGTTGATCGGGTTGCCGTTGACCGACTCGATCACGTCGCCGGACTTGAGGCCGGCCTTGGCCGCCGGCGTGCCGTCCTCGGCGTGATCGATCAGGGCGCCCTTCGGCTTGGCCATGCCGAGCCCCTCGGCGATGTCCTGCGTCACCGGCTGGACCTGCACGCCGAGATAGCCGCGGGCGACCTTGCCGTCGGTCTTGAGCTGATCGACCACCGCCTGCACGGTCTCGGCGGGGATGGCGAAGGCGAGGCCGACGCTGCCGCCCGACGGCGAGGCGATGGCGGTGTTCACGCCCACGACCTCGCCGTTGACGTTGAAGGTCGGGCCGCCGGAATTGCCCTTGTTGATCGGCGCGTCGATCTGCAGGAAGTCGTCGTACGGGCCGGCGCCGATGTCGCGGCCGCGGGCCGAGACGATGCCGGCGGTCACCGTGCCGCCGAGGCCGAACGGGTTGCCGATCGCCACCACCCAGTCGCCGACCCGTGGGGCCGCCTTGCCGAACTGGACGTAGGGGTAGCTGCCGGAATCCTTGATCTTCAGGAGCGCGATGTCGGTCTTGGAATCCTTGCCGATCACCTTGGCGTCCAGCGTCCGGCCGTCATCGAGCGTCACCTGCACGGTCTTGGCGTGGTCGACGACGTGGTTGTTGGTCACGACGTAGCCGTCGGCGGAGATGATGAAGCCGGAGCCGACGGCGCCGCGCGGGCCCTGGTGCTGCGGCTGCATGCCGGGCGGTCCACCGTTCGGGCCGTTCTGGCCGAAGCGCTTGAAGAACTCGCGCAGCTGCGGCGGAACGTTCTGCAGGTTCTGGCCCTGCTGGCTGCTCGGGCCGTCCTCGTCGTCGCTGGACGCGGAGTCGTCGAGCTTCACCTTCACCGAGACGACGCCCGGCTTCACCTTGTCGACGATGTTGGCGAACGAGCCCGGCGGGTGCTCCGGCGCGGCGATCGGGGATTGCGGCAGCGCCTGGGCGAGGGCCGGCGTAGCGGCCGGCAGATAGCCGCTGCCGAGGGCGCCGCCCGCGATGAGGGCGGCGGCGGCGACCGAGGCCAGGGCCCGGCGGCTGGTGCGGGCGGTGGTGCGGGTCTGCGGAACGGACATGCGACAAGTCTCCGGGGACATCTTCGGCGCCGCCGGCTCGGCGGGCGATGACCCTGTCCTAAGGCCCGGCGCCTCACCCGCCCGTGACGGGCGCATTACCGTTTCGACAGGTTGGCCGGACGCCGCCGGGCCGACGACGGCGCGCGCAGCGTGGCGCGAGCGTCACGGGACCGCCGTCGCGCCGGAGCGCCATTCGAGATCGAGGATGAGCCCGCGCGGCAGCGTCGCGAGCACCGGCGCGACGGGCAGGCCGGCCGCGTTGACGAGGCCGGCGGTCCAGTGGTTGCACACGTTGGTCCAGGAGAACCGGCCTGCGCCCCGGTAGAACAGGCTCGGCCCATAGAGGCCGGGGCCGACGTCGACCGGATGGCCGTCGGCGAGCGCGAAGCCGGCTTCCAGCCGCGCGAGGAGCTTTTCCAGCCCGGCGGCCGAGACCGGGATCGCCAGGATGTCGGCGTGCGGAAAGCTCGCGCGTGGGTTCGCGTCGAGGCCGACCACCTGGATCACGCCGTCGCTGCCGCCGGGCGTGAACAGGGCGCCGAGCGCCAGCCGCCAGTCGAACTCCGCCAGCGTCGGCGTCGCCGCGTAGAACCGGGCCTCGCCCCAGCCGAACTCGAGCGTCGGGTAGGCGCGGAACCGCACGGCGATGTCGCGGAGCGCCGGCCCCGCCCCCGGCCCCGTCAGCGTCGCGACTGGAAGCGCGATCCCGCTGTGCCAGCCGTGGCTGACCACGTGGATCACCTGCGGCGCCGCCTCCGCGGGCGGATAGAGGGCCGGGTCGCCCGGCCGCGCCGTGAGGATCACGGCAAGGACGAGCGCTCCGACGATGCCGGCCAGCGCCTTCGCCAGCCGGCGCAAGGCTCAGGACGCCGGGTCGCTCAACCGCGCCAGCGCCTCCTGAAGCTTGGCCAGCCGCTCGGCCTCGGCCTCGCGCCGCTCGCGGCTCTCCTCGATCACCTCCTCGGGGGCGCGCGCCACGAAGTCGGCGTTCCCGAGCTTGCCGTCGAGCTTCCTGATCTCGCCCTCGGCCTTGGCGGCCTCCTTCTTCAGGCGCGCCACCTCGGCGCCGAGGTCGACGATGCCCTCCAGCGGCAGGGCCGCGACGCTGCCGCGGACCAGCAGTTGCACCGCGTTCTTCGGCGCGGCGTCGGCGAACCCGATCTCGGAGAGGCGGGCGAGGCGCACCAGCGTGTCGTGCCAGGCGCCGATCCGCGCCCGCACCGCCGCATCGGCCCCGACGATCACCAGCGGAACCTGCGCGCCGGCCGGCACCCCGGTCTCGGAGCGGGCCGAGCGCACCTCGGAGACGAGGTCGACCACGAAGCCGATCTCGGCCTCGGCCTCGGCATTCGCCAGCCCCGACAGGTCGGGCCAGGGCTGGAGCGTGAGCAGGCCGCGATCGGGCAGCGCCGCGCCCTTAATCGCCCACAGCTCCTCGGTGAGGAACGGCATGAACGGATGCAGCAGCTTCGCGATCTGGTCGATCAGGAAGGCGATGGTCGCTTGCGTCTCGCCCTTCAGCGCCGGGTCGACGCCCTCGCCCTGGAGCACGGGCTTGGCCAGCTCGATCGTCCAGTCGCAGAAGATGTTCCAGACGAAGCGGTAGGCGGCGGCCGCCGCGTCGTTGAAGCGGTAGGCCTCCAGAGCGGCGGTGACCTCGGCGACGGCACGCGCGGCCTCCCCGAGCGCCCAGCGGTTCAGCGGCTCCCGTACCGCCTTCGGATCGAAGGCGGGATCGAGGGCGCAGCCGTTCATCTCGGCGAAGCGCGCGGCGTTCCAGAGCTTCGTCGCGAAGTTGCGGTACCCTTCCACGCGGGCCGGGCTGAGCTTGATGTCGCGCCCCTGCGCGGCGAGCGCCGTCAGGGTGAAGCGCAGCGCGTCGGCGCCGTACTGGTCGATCAGCCCGAGCGGGTCGACGACGTTGCCCTTCGACTTCGACATCTTGGCGCCGGAGGCGTCGCGCACCAGCGTATGCAGGTAGACCGTGTCGAACGGGACCTCGTCGGTGACGTGCAGGCCGAGCATCATCATGCGGGCGACCCAGAAGAACAGGATGTCCTTGCCGGTCACCAGCGTGTTGGTCGGGTAGTAGCGCGCGAGCTCGGCGGTCTTCTCCGGCCAGCCCAGCGTCGAGAACGGCCACAGGGCGGAGGAGAACCAAGTGTCGAGGACGTCCTCGTCGCGGCGCAACGCGACCGGCGAGCCCTGCTTGGCCGCGGCCTGCGCCTCGGCTTCCGCCTCGCTGCCGGCGACGTAGATGCCACCCTCCGCGTCGTACCAGACCGGGATCTGGTGACCCCACCAGAGCTGGCGCGAGATGCACCACGGCTCGATGTTCTCGAGCCACTGGAAGAAGGTCTTCTCGGAATTCTCCGGCACGAAGCGCGTGCGCCCGTCGCGCACCGCCTGGAGCGCGCGCTCGGCCAGCGGCTTCACGTTCACGTACCACTGGTCGGTCAGGTAGGGCTCGATCACCACGCCCGAGCGGTCTCCGTGCGGGACGGCGTGGGTGTTGGCCTCGATCTCGCGCAGGCGGCCCGCCGCCTCCATCAGCGCGACGACGGCCTTGCGGGCCGCGAACCGGTCGAGGCCGTGGAGGGCCAGCGCCTCCGCATCCGGGTTCGCGTCGGCCAGGAAGTCGGCGTTGCCGTCGAGGGCGATCCGCGCCTCGCTGTCCAGGATGTTGATCGGGCGGCAGCCGTGGCGACGGCCGACCTCGAAGTCGTTGAAGTCGTGCGCCGGCGTGATCTTGACCGCGCCGGTGCCCTTCTCGGGATCGGAATAGTCGTCGGCGACGATCGGGATCAGGCGCCCGACCAGCGGCAGGCGCACGTGCTTGCCGACGAGCGCGGCGTAGCGCTCGTCCTCGGGGTGGACGGCGACGGCCGTGTCGCCGAGCATGGTCTCGGGGCGCGTCGTGGCGACCGTGATGATGTCGCCCGTCTCGATGCCGGCCGCGTCCACCACCGGATAGTCGAAGTGCCAGAGGTGGCCCTTCACCTCGACCTGCTGGACCTCGAGGTCCGAGATCGCGGTCTGGAACTTCGGGTCCCAGTTCACGAGGCGCTTGTCGCGGTAGATCAGCCCCTGCGCGTGCAGGTCGACGAACACCTTCGTGACCGCGCGGACCATCTGCTCGTCGGGCGCGCCGCGCTCGCCCATGGTGAAGCGCTCGCGCGACCAGTCGCAGGAGGCGCCGAGCCGCTTCAGCTGCGAGACGATCGCGCCGCCCGATTCCGCCTTCCAGGCCCACACCTTGTCGAGGAAGGCCGCGCGGCCGATCTCGCGGCGGCCCGGCTCCTGCGCCTCCATCATGCGGCGCTCGACCACCATCTGCGTGGCGATGCCGGCATGGTCCATGCCCGGCTGCCACAGCACGTCGCGGCCGCGCATCCGCTCGAAGCGGGCGAGGATGTCCTGCAGCGTGTTGTTGAGGGCGTGGCCGATATGCAGCGAGCCCGTCACGTTGGGCGGCGGGATGACGATGCAGTACGGCTCGGCACCGGCCCGGTCGGGCCGCCCGGCGCGGAACGCGTCGGCGCTCGTCCACGCGGCGCTGGCGCGCGCCTCGGCGCCGGCCGGGTCGAAGGTCTTGTCCATCATGGGCGGGCGATCGCGGGTCCGTCTCGAGAATTTCGAGCCCGCTTTCAACCCGTCACGGGCCTCCCGTCAACACGGGCGGCGACACGCGCGACCTCAGCGGCCGCGGGCGACCCGCTCGATCTCGACGCGCACCAGCCGCTCGACCATCACCGGCAGGTTGTCGTCGAGCCAGGCCTTGAGCATCGGCTTCAGCATGTCCTGGACGAGGTCTTCCAGGCTGCGCGCGTTCTGGCTCGACACCGTGTTGGCGAGCAGGTTGAAGGCCTGGTTGACGCTGGCGCCGGCCGCGGACGAGATCAGCCCGGGCTCCGGCGCGGGGTCGGGCCTGCGCGCCGGCTCCGGCGCGGCGGCCCGCGGCGCGGGGGCCGGCTCGGGCTCGGGCTCCGGCTCCATCGCGTCGAAATCGATCGCGTCGAAATCGAGCGTTTCGAGCTCCAGCGGCACCGGCTTGGCGGCCGGGCGCGGCGGCGGCGCGGGTTCTTCCATCTCGGCAAGGTCGAGCACGTCGTCGTTCTCGTGCGAGGGGGGGCGAACCGCGGCCGGCTCGGGCGGCTTCACCGCCTGATCGTCGGCGATGATCCGGCGGATCGACGCCAGGATCTCCTCCATGGAGGGCTCGTGCGCCTTCTCCGCCGCCTTGTCCTGGATCTTGGGGCTCGCTGCACTCATCCGGACGGCGCTCGAGAAGGTGGGAGGGACGAAAGACGGCTGTCGAATGGAGTATTCCACGCCGCGCGCACGCGACAAGCGCAGCCGGAGCACAGTCCTCGGGAAATCACCCGCCGGGCGCCGTTATTTCGCCTGCCCGTATTCCGCTTGCCCGCGCCCGCCCGAACCCTCGGGTCGCGGGCGCGAATCACGCCGCCTCAGCGGCCGTCCGGCGAGCGGACGCCGTACCAGAGGTCCTTGACCTGGTCGTAGTGGACCTTGGCGCTGTAGACCGCCACCGGCACCGCGGTGTAGCGCACCGTCAGCCGGCCGATCGCCTGGACCACGCCGTAGGAGAAGATCACCCGGTCGCGCTGGGCGGTGATCAGGTTCACGCGGGCATTGAGCAGTTCCTGCTGCGCGTTGAGCACGTCGAGGGTCGTGCGCTGCCCGACGCGGGCTTCCTCGCGGACGCCGTTCAGCGCGACCTCGTTGGCCTGGACCTGGGCCTGGGCGGCGATCACCTGCGCCTTGGCGGCCTCGAGCCGGCCCCAGAAGTCGACCACCTGCGCGCGGACCTGATCGCGGACGAGGTCGGCCTGGATGCGGGTCTGGCCGACGACTTCCTTCTGCTGGCGGATCTGCGCGTATTCCTGGCCGCCCTGGTACAGCGGGATCGTCACCCGCCCGACGATCGACGCCGACAAGAAGTTGTCGCCGGGGAAGGTCTGGTCGTAGCGCTGCTGCACGCTGCCCTGCAGGCCGACGGTCGGATACAGCGCGGCCTCGAGCACCTTGACCTGCGCCTCGGCCGCGTCGACCGCGTGCAGCGCCGAGAGGATCTGCGGATGCTCCTGCAGGCCGATCGCGATCGCCGAATCGAGGTTGGCCGGCACGTAGCGGTCGAGCGGGCGGCCCGGGGCGAGCTGGCGCGGCTCGACGCCGATGTTCTGGCGATAGGTGCCGATGCTGGTGCGCAGGGCCGATTCCGCGACGCTGACCTGCGAGCGGGCGCCGGCGAGGCGCGCCTCGGCCTGGGCGACGTCGGTGCGGGTGACCTCGCCGACGTTGAAGCGGTCGCGGGTCTGGCGGAGCTGCTCCTCCAGCACCTCGACGTTGTTGCGGTTCAGCTCCAGCGTCGCGGTGTTGCTGAGCACGTTCATGTAGGACTGCACGCCGCCGTACAGCACCGACATCTCGGTGGAGCGCAGGCTCTCGCGCTGGCTGTAGACGTTCGACTCGGCGCGGCGGGTGTTGTTGTCGGTCTGGAACCCGTTGAACAATGTCTGGTTTACGGTGAGGCCCGCACCGCCCGGCGTCGTCGTCTGCGCGAGCTGCGCTCCGGAGACGCGGCCTTCGAGGTACTGGGAGCCGATGTCGGCGCTGATGCTGGCGGTCGGGCGATAGCCGGACTTCGCGATCGCGACGCCCTCGTCGGTCGCGCGGACGCCGGCGCGGCTGGAGTTGAGCTGCGGGTTGCCGCCGTAGGCCTTGGCGAGCGCCGATTCCAGCGTCTCGGACGCTGCCGGACCGGCCGTCAGCCCGGCGGCGACGGCGAGGCCGGCCAGCCGAAGCGCGGGGCGCGTCGCAGGTTTGCGTTGTGTCACGTCGATCAGCCCTTGCGGTTTCTCGAAGACCATCTTGCCCGTCTTGCGACGGCCACGGCGCATGAGCGCCGGCCCGGTCACGCCCGCCCCGGGGCAGACCTTAACCCATTCACGAAGACGTGGCCCAGGGCGAGGACGGCCCATCCCTCGAATCGTCGGGACGTGGCGCATAAAAGCGACACCTCCCCCGCGCGATCGGAGCGCGGTTCCGAGAGCGCGCCAAGCGCTCAAAACGCGAAGCCGGCCTCTTCGCGGAACGCCGCCAGGCCCGGAAGCGCCGCGTCGAACAGCGGGCGTGCGCCGAAGGCGTCGCCGGCGCGGACGAATAGGGCCGCCTTGGCGGACTTGTCGCGACCGAGGACGCAGACGAGGCGGCCCTCGTCCTTCAGCTGGTCGAGCAGCGCCTGCGGGCGCACCTCGACGCGGCCGTTGATCAGGATCGCGTCGTACGGGCCGGCCTTCGGCAGGCCGGCGGCGAGGGGCCCCCCCACCACCTCGACCTGCGTCCCGTCGAGGCGCTCGCGCGCCGCCTCCGCCAGGGCGGGGTCCGATTCGAGGGCGGTGACCCGGCCGCCGAGGCGCGCCATCACGGCGGCGGCGTAGCCGTATCCGGTGCCGACATCGAGCGCCCGGACGCCGCCGCCGATGCGCAGCGCCTGGATCATCCGCGCGAGCAGCATCGAGGCCGGCATGTAGCGCAGGTCGCCGTCGCTGCCCCCGAGCTTCAGGTTCTGGTCGATGTAGGCGAAGGGCTCCGCCCCCGGCGGCACGAAGTTCTCGCGCGGCACCGCGTCGAACGCGTCCAGCACCGCGATGTCGTTCACGTCGAAGGTCCGGAGCTGGCAGTCGACCATCAGGCGTCGGGCCTGCGCGTAATCGAGCATGGAGACGGGTTCCTCGACGCGGTTCGAACGAGCCGGTTCCGCGAGACGCCCGCCGAGGCCGCGCTCACGCTTCCGGATCAGCCGGTTTCTCGGGGATCGGGTGCCAAAAGGCAAGGTTGCGCCGGGCGGGCCGCCGGCCCGCGAACCGGTTCGGCGAGACATCCGCGCCCGCTCGACACGCCGCAGCGGCGCCGGGATGCAATCGGTGGTGACGGTGCGGGGAACCTGTTTCCCGGGGCGCTCGCCTTCGCCGGTTGGAGCGTGAATAACGGATCCGATGACGAGCGGGGGCCGGCGCAACGCGCCGAGATCCCGCCGAGCCCGGGAGACGCCGCGTGACACCCGTCCTGAGCCGAAGCCTCGCCGCGCTGGCGTTGACGACCTGCCTGGCCGCGCAAGGCGCCCTGGCGCAGCAGCCGGCGAGCCCCGCCCCGGCTGCCGCCGCCCCCGCGGCCCCTGCCGTCGACAAGGGCTCCGCCCTCTACGGGCGCCCCGAGGGCGGGGACGCCGCCAAGCTCGCACCGATCTCCGGGCCGCCGCTCGCGACGCCGCTGGCGAAGCTCCCGCTCGACAAGCTGACGGTGCCCGACGGCTTCAAGATCGAGGTCTATGCCAGCGGGCTCGCCAACGCCCGCTCGATGCGCCAGAGCCCGGACGGGACTCTGTTCGTCGGCACCCGCGCGGTCGGCAAGGTCTACGCGATCCCGGCGAAGGTCGGGCCTGACGGCAAGCGCGAGGTCAAGACCATCGCCACCGGCCTGCACCGGCCGAACGGGCTCGCGTTCCACGACGGATCTCTGTTCGTGGCCGAGCTCTCGAAGATCTGGCGCTACGACGGCATCGAGGCGCATCTCGACGAGGTGCCGAAGCCGGTGCTGGTCTACGACGACCTGCCCAAGGACGAGGCCCACGGCTGGAAGTTCATCGCCATCGGCCCCGACGACAAGCTCTACGTCCCGGTCGGATCGCCCGGCAACATCACGATGCCCCCCGACACCCACGCCCAGATCCGGCGGATGGACCTCGACGGCAAGAACGTCGAGGTGATCGCCCGCGGGGTGCGCAACACCGTTGGCTTCGACTGGAACCCGATCACGAAGCAGCTGTGGTTCACCGACAACGGCCGCGACTGGGTGTCGGAGGACATCCCGAACGACGAGCTCAACGTGCTGACCGAGCCGGGCAAGCAGCATTTCGGCTTCCCGTACTGCCACCAGGGTACCTTCACCGATCCGGAATACGGCTGGGGCCATTCCTGCGCCGAGTTCACGGCGCCGGCGGCGCTGCTGGGCCCCCACACCGCCTCGCTCGGCCTGCGCTTCTACACCGGCGCCAAGTTCCCGGCGGACTACAGGAACGCGATGTTCATCGCCCGGCACGGCTCGTGGAACCGCACGCGCAAGCTCGGCGGCGACGTGGTGGTGGCCCGCCTCGGTTCCGACGGCAAGGTCGCCTCGGTGGAGCCGTTCCTCTCCGGCTTCCTGCAGGACAACAAGTATGTCGGCCGCCCCGTCGACGTGCTGGTGGCCGACGACGGGGCGCTCCTGGTCTCGGACGACTACAACGGCGCGATCTACCGGATCAGCGCCGCGCAATGAGCCGCGCGATCGCCCCGGCCCTCCTCCTCGCGACGCTCCTCCTCGGGACGGCGACGTCCGCCCCGCTGGGGGAGCGGCTGGCGCCCTGCCTCGCCTGCCACGGCGAGCGCGGCACCTCCGGGACCGAGGGCGTGCCCTCGCTCGGCGGGCAGATGCCCGACTACGTCGTCACGCAGCTGTTCCAGTTCCGGGAGCGGCAGCGCGAGGCGCCGCCGATGAACGACATGGCGTCGGCTTTGTCCGACGACGACCTGCGCGGCTTCGCCGACGCGGTGGGCGCCCTGCCCGCACCGGTCCCTGCCGGCGGCCCGCCCGATCCGGCACTCCTCGCGCGGGCGCAGGCGCTGGTGTCCAAGCACCAGTGCAAGTCCTGCCACGGGGCCGAGCTGACCGGGCGCGACGCGCTCCCGCGCATCCGCGGCCAGCGCGAGGACTACCTCAAGGCGGCGCTCACGGCGTATCGCTCGAACGCCCGGCCCGGCTACGACCCGGCGATGAACGAGGTCGCGCAGACGCTGAAGGACGACGAGATCGCCGACCTCGCCGCCTACATCGCGCGGCTCTGAGCGAGGCTTCAGCCGGTGCGGATCGCCGCGACCGCCCCGCGGGCCGTGGCGAGGAAGCCCGGCTTCAGCTCGAGGGCGAGGAAGCGGGCCGGGTCGACCGGGCCGGGCAGGACCAGATGCTCGGCCGGCACCGGCGAGAACCCGAACCGGGCATAGAACGGCGCGTCGCCGACCAGGATCACCAGGCCCTCACCGGCCGCCGTCGCCGCGGCGAGGCTCGCCCGCATCAGCGCCGTGCCGACGCCGCGCCCGGAGAAGCTCGGATCGACGGCGAGCGGCCCCAGCGCGAGGAAGCCGGCGCCGCCGGCCGTCACCGGCGCCATCCGCACCGAGCCGACGAGGAAGCTGCCGACCGAGGCCGTGACGCTGAGGTCGGCCCGGTGCGCCGAGCCCTCGCGCAGCCGGAACGCGGTGCGCGCGTAGCGCCCGGGCCCGAAGGCGCGGGCGTGCAGACGCTCGATGGCGTCGCCATCGTCGGGGTTCTCGGGGCGGATGACGAGGGAGAGGGCTGGCACGAGGTTCGGCGTAACAGGTTTCGACGGCGCCCGCAGCCGCTACGCGGCGGCGGCGAGAACGGGCTGCGCGTCGCTCCGCACCAGCCGGTAGAACCCGAACGCGGCGACCCAGATCAGGCCGCCGAAGGCCGCAGCCGTCCCGAGCACGAGGCCGAAGCCGCCACGGTCGTGCAGCAGGGCGATCAGGGGCACCACGAAGCCGCTCGCGGTGAAGCCCACGAAGTAGCGCAGGCTGTAGGCCTTCGCGCGCTGGTGCGCCGGGACGTAGCGCGCGATCATCGCGTCGTTGATGACGACCTGCCCGTAGATCGCGGCGATCGCCAGCACCAGCCCGAGCAGCAACAGGGGGCCGGAGGACGCCGCCGCGAGGCCGAGGCCGAGCGGCTGCAGCACCGACAGGCCGAGGAACAGGCTCGGCAGGCCGAAGCGGTCGACGAGGCGGCCCATCAGCAGCTGGGTCAGCGCGCCGAAGACGAAGACCGCGGTGGCGATCGAGCCGATCAGGGTCAGCGACAGGGCCTGCCCGACGCCCTCGTCGATCACCTTCGGCAGCGAGATCGTGGTGACGTTGAAGGTGATGCCGCCGGCGAAGATCGCCACGCCGAACATCGCCAGAAGCGCCATCGGCCGCGTCACCGGGATGATTGCCGCCCCGCCGGCCTTGCGCGCCTCGCCGTCCCCGTCCCCCGGCACCATCGCGACGAAGGCGGTGCCGCAGGCGAGGCACACGAGGCCGGGCACCACGAAGGCGGCCTGCCAGCCGAGCGTCGTGGCGAGCAGTGCCGTCGCGCCCGAGGCGCTGGCGGCGCCGAAATTGCCCCAGACCCCGTTGATGCCGAGGTCGTGCCCGAGGCGCCGCGCGTGGGTGACCAGCATGGTCGAGCCGACCGGGTGGTAGATCGCCGAGGCGAGGCCGAGCACGCACAGCCAGACCGCGAACGCGGTCGGCGTCGCGGCGCTGGCGACCCCGAGGCAGGACAGCCCGTAGCCGAAGAAGAACACAGCGAGCATGTTGCGCCGCCCGAAACGGTCGGCGAGCGAGCCCATCGGCAGCGAGCACAGCCCGAAGGCGACGAAGGCGCCGGTCGCGAGCCCGATCAGCTCGCCGTAGCCGAGGCCGGTCTGGCTCGCGATGGCGATCACCGCGGTCGGGTAGATCAGCAGCACGAAGTGGTCGAGGGCGTGCGCCACGTTGACGAAGCGCAGGGTGCGGCTGGAGAGATCGTCCGGGCTCATCGCGGCGTATCCTTCGGGACCGCCGCCTCATACCCTGACCCGATGGACGGTGTCGGGCCGCAAATATACGCTGCCGGGCCATTCTTCGACGCGCCCGTGCAGGCGCGGGCGGGGAGCGACCCGTTGCGAGGATGCGCCATGCCGCCGCGCTCGACCGATGCCGCCGACTACCAGGACGTGCCCCGGTCGGTCGCGGTGATGCCCAAGGCCTTCGCCGCCGCGAGCCGGACCGATCGGCACTTCCACCCGCGCGCGCAGCTGCTCTACGCCACCGCCGGGTTGATGATGGCCTCGGCCGACGACGGCACCTGGGTCGTGCCCGAGGGGCACGCGCTGCTGATCCCGCCGCGGCTGCCGCATGCGGTCGCGATGCACGGGGCGGTGGCGATGTGCTCGGCCTATCTCGATCCGCGCGCCTTCGCCGTCCCGGATCGCTGCCGGGTGATCGCGGTGTCGCCGCTCCTCGTCGCGGCGCTGGCGGCGCTCGCCGAGGAGCCGGTGCTCTACGACGAGGCCGGCCGCGGCGGGCATCTCGCCGCCCTGGTCCTCGACGAGATCGGCCGGGCCCCGGAGACGCCGCTGGCGCTTCCGCTGCCGCGCGACGCGCGCCTGCGCCGGGTCTGCCTCGGGCTGATCGAGGATCCGGGCTCGGCCGACGACCTCGATGCCTGGGCGACGCGCGCGGGCGCGAGCCGGCGCACGCTGACCCGCGGGTTCCGCCAGGAGACCGGTCTCAGCTTCGGCGATTGGCGCGCTCGGGCGCGGGTGATCCGCGCGCTGGCCCTCGCCGCCGACGGCCGCCCGGCCGGGCACGTCGCGGCGGCGGTGGGGTATCGCAGCCGCCACGCGCTGCGCGCGACGGTCGGGCGGGTGCTGGGCCCGCACGGCGCGCGGCCCCATATCCCCGGCTGATCAGCCGGAGGCCGATGGGCATGCTCTACGAACTCGCCGCGCTCTCATGCCCCCTGAACGCGCTCGATCGCGCCTCCGAGGGGGCGGCGGCCTGGGTCGGCGCGCCCGAGGCCGGCGGCAGCGTGCTCGGGAGCTGGCGCACGGAGATCGGGATGCTCGGCCGGCTCCTGGTCCTGCGCGGCTTCGAGGCGCCGGAGGCCATGAGCGCCGAGCGCCGTCGCGCCCTCATGAGCGCGAGCCCGTTCAACGCCGGCGGCGTCGCGACCGCCCTGGAGATGGACAGCTACGCAGCCTTCCCGTTCCTGCCGCCGGTGCGCACCGGCGCCCGCGGCGGCGTCTACGAGTTCCGCACCTACCGCCTGAAGCCGGGCGGCCTGCCGCCGACGCTCGACGCCTGGGAGGCGGCCGTGCCGCCGGCCAAGCCCTACACCGACCACCTCGTGATTAACCTGTACGCGCTCGACGGCGCGCCGCGGATCACCCACATCTGGGGCTTCCCGAGCCTTGGGGAGCGGGCGTCCCTGCGCCGCGCGGCGCAGGGCTCGGGGCACTGGCCGCCGAAGGGCGGCCCCGACCACATCGCCGAGGCCGTCTCCAGCATCGGCCTCCCCGAGGCCTGGTCGCCGCTGACCTGATCGTTGCCGCTCAGGTGGCGCGGGCGGAAAAGTCGATGCGCGGGTCGATCCAGACGTAGATCAGGTCGGAGAGCAGGTTCACCGCCAGCCCGAGCAGCGAGAAGATGTACAGGGTGGCGAACACCACCGGATAATCGCGCCCGACGATCGCCCGGAACGATAGCTCGCCGAGGCCGTCGAGCGAGAAGATCGTCTCGATCAGCAGCGAGCCGGTGAAGAAGGCCGAGATGAACGCGCCGGGAAAGCCCGCGATGACGATCAGCATCGCGTTGCGGAAGACGTGGCCGTAGAGCACCCGTCGCTCCGACAGGCCCTTCATCCGCGCGGTGAGCACGTACTGCTTGCGGATCTCGTCGAGGAACGAGTTCTTGGTCAGCAGCGTCGAGGTCGCGAAGGCGCCGATCACCAGGGCGGTCAGCGGCAGCACCATGTGCCAGGCGTAGTCGCCGATCTTCTGCCAGGTCGAGAACGTCTCCCAGCCCTCGCTGGTCAGCCCGCGCAGGGGGAACCACTGGAAGAACGAGCCGCCGGAAAACAGGATGATCAGCATCAGCCCGAACATGAAGCCCGGCACGGAGTAGCCGACGATGACGACGAACGAGGTCCAGCGGTCGAAGCGGGCCCCGTCGGAGACCGCCTTGCGGATGCCCAGCGGGATCGAGATCGCGTAGGACAGGAGCGTCATCCACAGGCCGAGCGAGATCGAGACCGGCAGCCGCTCCTTGATCAGCTCGATGACGGTGACGTCGCGAAAGTAGCTGCGGCCGAAATCGAAGCGGACGTAGTCCCACAGCATCTTGGCAAAGCGCTCGGGCGCCGGCTTGTCGAAGCCGAACTGCTTCTCGAGCTTTGCGATGAAGTCGGGGCTCAGCCCCTGCGCCCCGCGGTAGCGCGAGCTCGCCTCGCCGCCCGAGGCCGGCCGGCTCGCGCCGCCGAGGTCGCCGGTGCCGCCGGTGACGCGCGAGAGCGTGCCGTCGCCCTGCCCCTGCATCTGCGCGAGCACCCGCTCCACCGGCCCGCCCGGGGCGAACTGCACGATGGTGAAGGTGATCAGCATGATCCCGAACAGGGTCGGGATCATCAGGCCGATGCGGCGCAGGATGTAGCCGAGCAACGAAGGTGTCTCCTGTGTCGCCGACGCCCCGAGGGCCGGGGCTCGGCGGTCCGGCGCCGCGCGTCAGTTCCGGCCGATCCGCTTGGCCTTGTCGGCGTCGAACCACCACACGGCCGGGGCGCCGAGATCGTATTTCGGGCCCTCCGCCGGATGGCCGTAGACGTCCCAGAGCGCGAGCTTGTGCGTGCTGGCATACCACATCGGCACCCAGTAGCGCCCGGCGCGCAGCACCCGGTCGAGCGCCCGGCACGCGGCGTTCAAGGCGTCGCGGGATTTCGCGTCGGCGATGGCGGTGAGCAGCGCGTCGATCGCCGGGTTCGCGATGCCCGACAGGTTGTTGGAGCCCGCCGTGGCGGCCGAGCGCGAGCCGTAGGTCTCGCGCAGCTCTGCCCCGGGCGTGACGCCGCTGGCGTAGCGCCGCGAGGTCATGTCGAAGTCGAAGTCCTTGAGACGCGACTGGTATTGCGAGGCGTCGACCGTGCGGATCGTCGCCTTGATCCCGAGCAGGCCGAGGTTGCGGATGAAGGGATGGGTATGCGGCTCCAGCGCCGGGCTCGAATCGAGGAACTCGATCTCGAACGGCTTGCCGCCGGGCAGCGTGAGCAGGCCGCCGTCGCGGGTGCAGCCGGCCTCGCGCAGCAGCGCGTCGGCCCGCCGCAGCAGCGTGCGGTCCTGCCCCGACCCGTCCGAGACCGGCGGCGTCCACGGCTCGCCGAACACCTCCGCCGGCAGGTCCTTGCGCAGGGGCTCGAGCAGCGCCAGCTCGTCCGGGGACGGCGTGCCGGTCGCCTTCAGGACGGAGTTCTCGAAGAACGAGGCCGTGCGCGTGTAGGCGCCGAACATGATGTTCTTGTTCGTCCACTCGAAGTCGAAACACAGGCCGATCGCCTCGCGCACCCGCGGATCGCGGAACTGGGGCCGGCGGGTGTTGATCCACCAGCCCTGCGTGCCGGAGGGACGGGCATCCGGCACGGTGGTGCGCACCACGCGGCCCTCTGTCGCCGCCGGGAAGTCGTAGCCGGTGGCCCAGACCCGCGCGGTGAACTCCTCGCGGAAGGTGAAGGCGCCGCCCTTGAACGCCTCGAAGGCGACGTTGCGATCGCGGAAATACTCGTACCGGATCGCATCGAAGTTGTTCTGCCCGACCATCACCGGAAGGTCCGCGGCCCAGTAGTCGCGCACCCGCTCGAACTCGATCGCGCGGCCGACATCGACGCGGCCGACCTGGTACGGCCCCGAGCCGAGCGGAGGCTCGAGGCTGGAGGCCGCGAAGTCGCGCTTGGCGTAGTAGGCCGCCGAGAAGATCGGCAGCTGCGCCACGGCGAGCGGCAGGTCGCGGGCGCGGCCGGGGGCGAAGCTGACGACGACGGTCTCGTCGTCGAGCGCCCGCGCATCCGTCATGTCCCGGATCACCTCCGAGATTTCCGGGTGGCCCTTCTCGCGCAGCAGTGTGAGGCTGAAGGCGACGTCCTTCGCGGTCAGCTTGGAGCCGTCGTGGAACCGCGCCTGCGGGCGCAGGGCGAAGGTGTAGGCCAGCCCGTCCTCGGACACCGTCACCGCGCGCGCCACGAGGCCGTAGAGCGCGTCCGGCTCGTCCAGCGCCCGCACCATCAGGCTGTCGAAGGTGAGGTTCATGCCGGCGGCCCCCTCCCCCTGCAGCACGTAGGCGTTCAGGGTGTTGAAGGTGTCGGGCGCCTGGTTTCCGAAGGTCTGGCTCAGCTGCGACGAGAAGCGGCCGCCCTTGGGCGCCATCGGGTTCACGTAGTCGAAGCGCTGGAAGTCCTTGGGGTATTTCAGCTCGCCGAAGCTCGACAGGCCGTGCGAAGCTTGGCTTTCCGCGGCCGCCGCGCGGGGAAGGGCCACGCCGGCCGTCAGCGCGCCCGCGCCGAGGACCAGGGTGCGGCGGGAGACGCCGCTCAACGCGGCGCCCCGGTCTTGGCGGCCGCCGCCGCGTCGTACCACCAGGTCGTCGGGAAGCCGGACGAGCCGTAGAGCGGCAGCACGGCGGGGTGCGCGAAGCGGTTCCAGCGCACCGTCCGCGAGACGTTCGAGGCCCATTGCGGCACGACGAACTCGTGGGCGAGCAGCACCCGGTCGAGGGCGTGGGTCGCCGTCAGGACGCCCGGTCGGTCCTTGGCGAAGATCACCGTCTCGATCAGCGCGTCGATCGCGGGATCCTTGATGCCGATGAGGTTGCGCGAGCCCGGCTTGTCGGCGGAGGCCGAGCCCCAGAACTCGCGCTGCTCGTTGCCGGGGGAAAGCGATTCCGGCCAGGAGCCGGTGGTGACGTCGAACTCGAAGTTGCGCATCCGGTTCTGGTACTGCGCCTGGTCGATCACCCGCAGGGTGGTGCCGATGCCGATGAGCTTCAGCTGCGCCGAGAACGGCAGGATCACCCGCTCGAAGGTGTTCTGGAACTCGAGGAACTCGACGGTGAGCGGCTCGCCCGTGGCCTTGTTCACCATCCGGCCGTCGCGCTGCTCGTAGCCGGCCTCGCGCAGCAGGCGCACCGCCTCGCGCAGGTTCGTGCGCACGGCTTCGGGCGTGTCGCTCACGGGGTTCTTGTAGGGCGCGGTGAAGACGGAGGGCGGCACCTTGTCCTTCACCGTCTCCAGCAGCGCCTTCTCCTCGCCCTCGGGAAGGCCGGAGGCGGCGAGCTCGGAGCCGTAGAAGTACGAGTCGATGCGCTTGTAGAGGCCGTAGAACAGGGCCCGGTTCATCTCCTCGAAGTTCATCGCGAGGTTGAAGGCGCGCCGCACCCGCGGGTCCTTGAACTTGTCCCTGCGCGTGTTGAAGATGAACGCCTGCATGTTGCCGTTGCCGCGATCGGGGAAGGCCTCCTTGATCAGGCGCCCGTCCTTCACCGCGGGGACGTCGTCGTAGGCGGTGGCCCAGTTGCGTGCGATGTTCTCGACGCGGAAATCGTAGAGGTCGCCCTTCAGCGCCTCCACGAGCACCGTCCCGTCGCGAAAGTACTCGTAGCGCTGGGTACCGAAGTTGTTGCGCCCCGCATTCACGGGCAGGTCCTTGCCCCAGTAGTCGGCGACGCGGACGTAGGTCGCCGAGCGGCCGGGATCGAATTTTTCCAGCTTGTACGGGCCGGAGCCGAGCGGCGGCTCCAGCGTCGTCTCCGTGACGTTGCGCGGGCGCCCCTGCGCATCCTTGCCCGTCCACCAGTGCTTGGGCAGCACGCGCAGCTGCCCGATCACCTGCGGCAGCTCGCGGTTGCCGGTCTCGGAGAAGGTGAAGGTCACCTCGCGCGGGCCCGTGGCCTCGGCCTTGGCCACGGTCTGGTAGTAGGCGGCGTAGAACGGGCTGCTCGCCTTGAAGGTCTCGAACGACCAGACCACGTCCTCGGGGGTGATCGCGACGCCGTCGTGCCACTTCGCGGTCTCGCGCAGGCGGTAGGTCACCGAGCCGAGGTCGGGCGCGACGCGCAGCGCCTCGGCGAGCAGCCCGTAGGAGGTGAAGGGCTCGTCCAGCGACTCGGTGGTGAGCGTGTCGTAGAGCAGCGCGATCCCGCCCTCCAGGTCGCCCTTCAGGCCCGAGACCACGAGGTTGAAGTTGTCGAACCCGCCCTGCGCCCCGAGGCGCACGAGGCCACCCTTGGGGGCTGCTGGGTCGGCGTAGTCGAAATGCTTGAAGTCCGGGCCGTATTTCGGCTGGCCCATCAGCGTCACCGCGTGCACCCAGCCGGCACCCGCCGCCGGCGGCGCAGGCTCGGATTGCGCGCCCGCGGGTCCTGCGAGGCAGGCGAACGCCAGGGCGGCCAAGGTGCCTGCGAACAATCGTCCGATCACGGGATGCGCTGTCACGAGGGGGCAGTCTCCGGTTCGTCGGTGATCGGCCGTTCGGCGGGCCGTTCCCGCCTGCTTAGGACGGACCGCACCGCCACGCCAACCCGGCGCGTCCGCGCACGCCCTGCCGGCCCGGTGACAACCCGACGGCCTCCGGCGCGTTGGAGGCGATCAGGACAGGAACACCGATGCCGAGCATCCGCCACGACACCATCCCGCTGAATGGCCTCGACATGCACGTTGCCAGGCTCGGCAGCGGCCCGCCGCTGCTGCTGCTTCACGGCTGGCCGGAATTCTGGCTGACCTGGGAGCCGGTGATGGCGCGGCTGTCGGACCGCTTCACCTGCATCGCGCCGGACCTGCGCGGCTTCGGCGCGACCGGGAAGCCCGATGCGGCGCCGAACGACGGGGTCGGCGTCAAGGTCCACGCGCAGGACATCCTCGCCCTCCTCGACGCGCTCGGCGTCGCCCGCGTCGGCGTGGTTTCGCACGACGTCGGCGCCTACGTCGCGCAGGGGCTCGGGCACATGGCGCCGGAGCGGCTGCGGAAGCTGTTCTTCTTCGACTGCCCCTACGGCGGCATCGGCCCGCGCCTCGGCGCGCCCGAGAAGCTGCGCGAGATCTGGTACCAGTCCTTCCACCTGATGCCCTACGCGGCCGATCTCGTCGGCTCTTCGCGGGAGGCCTGCCGGACCTATATCGGCGGCATCCTGCGGCACTGGTCCGGCCCGAACCCGCACGCCTTCGACGACGTGCTCGACGCCTTCGTCGACAACTTCCTCACGCCCGGCAACCTGCAGGGCGGGTTCGACTGGTATCTCAGCCAGAACGAAGGGCGGCTCGCGATGATCCGCGGCGAGGCGCCCGCGCCGAAGCCCATCGCGGTCCCGACCTGCATCCGCTGGGGCGATTCCTCGCCGCTCTTCCCCTACGCCTGGACCGACCGCCTGCCGGACTATTTTTCTAACCTCGACCTCGCGCCGTTCCCCGGCGCGGCGCACTTCCCGCATCGGGAGAAGCCCGACGCGGCAGCGGCCGAGATCGCGCGGTTCTTTTCGGATCTGCGCGGCTGAGCGGCTGCTGAGGTGATCCTCGGCGCGAGCAGGAGTGAAGCCACCGCCTCTTCCCTCCCCCTCTGCGGGGGAGGGTGGCCCGCGTAGCGTGTCGGGAGAGGGGAGCGCGTTGTCCGGAGAGGCCGCGCCCCTCTCCCGACCCTCCCCGACGCGAGCCCCACCCTCCCCCGCCGGGGGGGCCGGGAAACGCGCTGATGCTGCGATATCGACGCGAGAACCCGCGCCCTCCGCCCCCCGCCCGCGCCGGCCTTCCACCCGCCACATCGCCCGCACGGCCGCGGCCAGCAGCGCCCGGGCTGCCAGCCCGACCGCCAGGGGAGCCCCCTCGGCGCCTCGGATCACCGCGCTGCCGCTC
>NZ_JAKSYA010000126.1:0-326 GCF_022829485.1 Methylobacterium sp. J-059 | reverse complement strand
GATGTCGACGACGAGCCCCTGGCCGGTGTTGTTGACGATCTTGCTGCCGATGAAGCCAGCGATCAGGCCGAGCAAGATCCAGGCGAGGAGCGACATGGTCCAGTTCCACTTCCTAAGGGCTCGATGACCAACCGACCTGATCAGGTGGCTGCCGGGGACGCCAGACAGTACGACGCCCAGATCGCCCAGGCCAAGCGCTCGATTCAGGCGCTCGACTCCATTGCGGGCGACACCGCCGGACTACGCAACCAGCAGCGTCAGCTGCTCTTGAACAACGCCGCCGCGCACGTGTACGACACTCAGCTGCGCCACACGCCGAAGCAGGT
>NZ_JAKSYA010000096.1:0-12419 GCF_022829485.1 Methylobacterium sp. J-059 | reverse complement strand
AGCAAGGTCGGTGGCGTCGTCGAGTTCACCCTGGCCTTCTGCCTGATCTGCACGGCCCTGGTGCGCAGCCCTGCCGGGAGCATCCTGGCCGAAATCTGCTTCTCCGACGTGTTAGAGTTCGGCAAGGTCAATGCGATGGGCCATTCCGGGATCATCGTGGTTCTTCTCGGCATCGCCGCCGACGACGCCAGCAGCGCCGTCCGCCGCCGCGACGGGGCGCTGGGCCCGTCATACTACGCGGTCGCGCTCACCGGCTGCCTCACGCGCTACTACGTCGGCCATGCGGCGATGTACGGCGCGCTGTTCTCGGCGCCCGTGATCTGATCTGATCGACGCGGACGACGGGCGGGCGGCCTCCGAGAGGGGGCCGCTTTCGCATGTCCGGTGTTCGGACGGGTCGAAGGCGCGGAGGATCGGCGTGCGGTGGGGGAAGGCGGGCATGGCGCTGGCTCTGGGCGGGCTCGCGCTCGCCGGCGCCGTGCTGGTGGCGCGTGGGCCGGAGCCCGGGGGCATCGAGGACGTGTGGCTGCTGTTCGGCGCGCCCGACCGCGGCGCGGTGGACCTGCCGACCGTCTCGCGAAGCGCGGGCGACGCGCTCGCCTGCCCGCCCGGCCAGTGCCGCGCGGTCTCGGATCGCGTGCCGCCGGTGCTGCCGGTGCCGGGCGAGCGCCTGCGCGCCATCGTCGCCGCGGTGGCGGCCGAGGAGCCGCGCACCGAGCTGGCCTTCCAGGCCCGCTGGGCCGAGGAGGACCGCTACGTCGTCCGCTCGGAATGGCTGCGGCTGCCCGACACGGTCGCCGTCGCGATTCTCGGCGCCGGCGAGGGCCGATCGACCCTGGCCCTGTACGCCCGCCCGCAATTTGGGTTGCTCGATGCCGGCGGCAACCGGGCCCGCCTGGAGCGCTGGCTCGACCGGATCGAGGGTTTGGCGCGGGCCGAGGCCGCGCGGTGACGCGGGCGTCTCAGCGCGCGGCGAGCAGCGGCCCGAACACGTCGATCACCCCGTTGATGGTGATCTGGGTGCCGACGCAGAGCAGCAGGAACGCGAACAGCCGGCCGAGCACCCGCGCCCCGATCGGCCCGAGCAGGCTCACCACCCGGTCGGCCGAGGCGTAGATCAGCGCCACCGTCGCGGCGACGCCGAGCGCGGCCAGCGACACGCCGACGTAGAAGCCGAGCCGGTCGGCCATCACGGCCGGACGGTTCGAGCCGAGGGTGATCGCCACCGCGATGGTGCCCGGGCCGGTGGTGAAGGGCAGGGTCAGCGGGAAGAACGCGATCTCGGACAGGGGATCGACCGATCTCTGCCCATCCGCCGGCGGCTGGGCGGGAGCGGCGGCCGCCGCCGCTCGGGGCGCGGTCGGCGCCGCCGCTTGGCTTCCGGCTTGCGCTGCCGCTTGGGTCGCTCCTTGTCCCGTCGTCGAGGAGACCTCGGCCTGCTTGCGCGCCTCGCGGGCCTCGGGCCGGTTCAGCAGCCCCCAGGCGGAGGCGCCGACGACGAGCCCGCCCGCGATGCGGAGCGCGCCGAGCGACACGCCGAAGAAGTTGAGGATCGGCGCGCCGGCCCACAGCGCCGCCAGCATGATCAGCAGCGCGTATCCGCCGATCCGGCCGGCGAGCCAGACCCGGTCGTCGTGGCTGTGCCCCGCCGTCACCTGCGCGAAGATCAGCGCCCCGCCGAGCGGGTTGACGATCGAGAACAGGCTCGAGAGCGCGAGCAGGAACTGCTGGATGGCCGCTTCGACGCTCATGGTGTCTTCGCGATCTCCGTCGAGACGGGGTTGGGCCGGGCCGCCGGCGTCGGCGTGCGGAGCGTCGGGCTTAACCCGGCGCGGGCGCCGGCACGAGCACCCGCGCGGGCGCGAGGCGGCGGGCGCGGTGGACCTGCTGCACGGTGATCGGCCGGTAGAGCTGCTTGGTGGCGTGCACCACGTGGAGGCCGGCGAAGGGGAGCGAGAGGCCCGTCCCGACCCGCTCCCAGGCGGCGGCGGTCTGCAGCATCACCCGCGAGCGCAGCGGCGGCATGTAGAGCGTCTCGGCCCAGTCCTCCGGTGAGAACAGCGTGTCGCGCATCAGCCGGCTCAGCTGCGAGCGGCTGTAGGGCTGGCCGTGCCCGAACGGCGTCGCGTCGCGCCGCGCCCAGACCCCGCGCCGGTTCGGCACGACGAGGATCATCCGCCCCCCCGGCGTCAGCGTGCGCCAGACCTCCCGGAGCAGTTCCGTCGGGCTCTCCACCGCCTCGAGCGCATGCACCAGGATCACCCGGTCGATCGCCGCATCCGGCAGCGGCATCATCGTCGGGTCGGCGAGCGCCGAGCACGAGCGGCCGGCGCCGGGCCAGTTCACCACCCCTTGCGTCGCCGGCATGAAGGCCAGCGTCCGCTCGGCGATGCAGTGGACCGGGCTCAGATAAGGCACCGCGTAGCCGAGCCCGAGCACGCGCAGGCCGGAGACCGAGCCGAGGAAGCCGTGCAGGGTGCGGGCGACGATCCGGTGCGTCGTGACGCCCAGCGGCGTGGCGTAGAAGGCCCGCAGGTCGGTGACGTCGAGGCGCATGGGTCGGAGCTGGAGCGGCGTCGGGGAAGGCCGGCGTCCCGGCCCGATGGCGATTCAATGGGGCCGGGCACCCGCCGCGACAAGGCGCAGGCGGCGACTTGCAGGGCGACGCGCCGGGGAACCCCCCGGTTTCCGCATCCGTTCCCCGCCCGATACGGCCGGACCGGCCGCGAGCCCGGAGACGCGTTCATGGCCACGGCCCCCGAGATCCGCACCTTCCTGTGCCGCAGCGACAACATCGGCGTGCTCATCCGCGACCCCGCCACCGGCGCCTGCGCGGCGATCGACGTGCCGGAGGCGGCGCCGGTCCTGGCGATGCTGACGCAGACCGGCTGGCGGCTCACCGACATCCTGGTCACCCATCGCCACGGCGACCACATCGCGGGCATCCCGGAGGTCAAGCGCGCGACCGGCGCCCGCGTCACCGCCCCGGCCAAGGCCGGCCCGGCGATCCCCGACGTGGACCGCACCGTGTCGGAGGGCGACACCGTCCGGGTCGGCGACCTCTCGGCCGAGGTGTGGGAGACGCCGGGGCATTGCGCCGACCACGTCACCTACTGGTTCGCCGAGCCGGGAATCGTGTTCTCCGGCGACACCCTGTTCACCCTCGGCTGCGGCCGGGTGATGGAAAGCCCGCCCGAGACCCTGTGGCGGTCGCTCGAGCGGTTCCTGCCGCTGCCGGATGCGACACAGGTGTACAGCGGGCACGATTACGTGCTGTCGAACGCCCGCTTCGCGGCCGCAGCAGAGCCCGGCAACGCGGATCTGCACGGCCGCCTGCGCGAAGCGGAAGAGCTAAAATCCTCCGGCCGCTTCCTGGTTCCCTCTACGATGGCAGCGGAACGGGCGACCAACCCGTTCCTGCGGAGCGGCCTGCCGGCACTGAAGACGGCGGTGGGACTCGACGAAGCTGCTGACCCGGCAACGGTTTTTGTTGCACTGCGAGAATGGAAGAACCGCTTCTGACGCACAGGTTTTCAAGGAAATTTTGTTGCCTTCTCAAAGTGAAGTGAACATAGGACATTCGACAGGCGCTAAACCGTCTGATCGATAGGCTCCCGGAGGGAGGCTCGACGTCAACGGAAGCGTGTTCCCGCTTCTTTCGGTCAGATGGGGGTCCGTCTCGCCTTACCACCTCTCGTCCTCACGCCTCCCGCTTCCCTTCCTTCAACCGGATCCCGAGCCGCGTTCCGAAGAGCCCGCCGCCAAAGCGACGGCGACGGGACGGTCCCCGTCCGATGCGGACCGTCCGGCCCGCGCCCCCGCGGCCGCCCGATCCCGGGTGGCGCCGATCTCCGCCGACGTGCGGCTGCTCGGGATCGCCACCGAGCACCTGGCCCGGCTCGGCCCCAAGCGGGTCACCGTCGTCGCCGTCGCCGCCGAAGCCGGCATGACGCACGCCAACGTCTACCGCTACTTCCCCTCGAAGGACGCCCTGCTCGACGCCGTCGCCGGCCGCTGGCTGCGGGACATCGAGACCCGTCTGGCCGGCATCGCCGACGCGCCCGACCCGGCCGACGACAAGATCGAGCGGCTGCTGACCGCGCTCGCCGCCCTGCAGCGCGACGCGCTCCAGGACGAGCCGAACCTGTTCGCGGTCCATCTCGACGCCACGGTCGCCGCCAGGCCGATCGCCCGCCGCCACCGGGTCCGCCTGCGCAGCCTGGTCGAGCGGGTGATCGAGGAGGGGATGGCCACCGGCACCTTCTCGGCGCGCGACCGCGAGCGCGCCATCGCCTACATCTTCGATGCGAGCTACCGCTTCACCCATCCCCTGGCGATCCAGCACGACGCCGAGGTGCCGCGCGATCTGGTCGACGCCCGCTTCGGCGCTGTGATTCACGCGATCCAGCGGGTGCTGCGCGCGGGTATCCTCTGAGCGGAATGACAGGTTCAAAAAGTTGTCATAGCGCCGATCCCGAATTGGCAATCTCCTCCTAAAGCCTTCGAAAAGCTTAGCTTTTCGGAGGCTTTGTTTTGTGCGCCGCACATCCGCCCTGGCCCGAACCCTGCTTGGGCGATCTGCGTCGGGTTGATGGGGCGGTGCTTTTCGGCCACACAGCCGCGCAGGAAAACCGGTCGCGTCGGGCGGCGCCTCGGACGGACTTTCGACTCCCGAGTCGTCGACGCGCTCGCCTCACCCTTTCACGCTAAGCTGGAGACGTCTCGGACATGGCACGCAGCAAGATCGCGCTCATCGGCGCCGGCCAGATCGGCGGAACGCTGGCGCACCTCGCCGGTCTGAAGGAACTCGGCGACGTCGTGCTGTTCGACATCGTCGACGGCGTGCCGCAGGGCAAGGCGCTCGACATCGCCGAATCGGCCCCGGTCGACGGCTTCGACGCGAAGTATTCGGGTGCGAGCGACTATTCGGCGATCAAGGGCGCCGACGTGGTGATCGTCACCGCCGGCGTGCCGCGCAAGCCCGGCATGAGCCGCGACGACCTGATCGGGATCAACCTGAAGGTCATGGAGGCCGTCGGCACCGGCATCAAGGAGAACGCGCCGGACGCGTTCGTGATCTGCATCACCAACCCGCTCGACGCCATGGTCTGGGCGCTGCAGAAGTTCTCGGGCCTGCCGACCAACAAGGTCGTCGGCATGGCCGGCGTGCTCGACTCCGCCCGCTTCCGCCACTTCCTGGCCGAGGAGTTCAAGGTCTCGGTCGAGGACGTCACCGCCTTCGTGCTCGGCGGCCACGGCGACGACATGGTGCCGCTCACTCGCTACTCGACGGTCGCCGGCGTGCCGCTGACCGACCTGGTCAAGCTCGGCTGGACCACCCAGGAGAAGCTCGACGCCATGGTCGAGCGGACCCGCAAGGGCGGCGGCGAGATCGTCAACCTGCTCAAGACCGGCTCGGCCTTCTACGCGCCGGCGGCCTCCGCCATCGCGATGGCCGAGAGCTACCTCAAGGACAAGAAGCGGGTCCTGCCCTGCGCCGCCTACCTCGACGGCCAGTACGGCATCTCCGGCATGTATGTCGGCGTGCCCGTCGTGATCGGCGAGAACGGCGTCGAGCGCGTGCTCGAGGTGACCTTCGACGCGGCCGAGAAGGCGATGTTCGAGAAGTCGGTCGGCGCGGTGAACACGCTGATCGAGGCCTGCAAGGGCGTGAACCCGGCGCTGGCCTAAAAACATTGGGCGAATAGCGAATAGGGGCTAGCGAAGACAGAGCCACGTGCTCTCTGCTGCCCCGGCTCGCTATTCGCCATTCGCCACTCCCTATTCGCCTGCGGAGCGCACATGAACATCCATGAATACCAAGCCAAGGCGGTGCTGAAGGAGTTCGGCCTGCCCGTCTCCAAGGGCGTCGCGATCTTCAGGCCCGAGGAGGCGGAAGCCGCCGCGCGCGAGCTCGGCGGCCCGGTCTGGGTGGTGAAGTCGCAGATCCACGCGGGCGGGCGCGGCAAGGGCACCTTCAAGGGCGCGCCGGCCGGCGCCAAGGGCGGCGTGCGCGTCACCAAGTCGATCGACGAGGTAAAGCAGTTCGCCGGCGAGATGCTCGGCCAGACGCTGGTCACGATCCAGACCGGCGAGGCCGGCAAGCAGGTCAACCGGCTCTACATCGAGGAAGGCGCGCAGATCGCCGCCGAGTTCTACCTGTCGATGCTGGTCGACCGCGAGACCGGGCAGGTCGCCTTCGTCGTCTCGACCGAGGGCGGCATGGACATCGAGACGGTGGCCCACGACACCCCCGAGAAGATCGTCACCTTCTCGGTCGACCCGGCCACCGGCATCATGCCCCATCACGGCCGCGCCGTCGCCAAGGCGCTGGGGCTCGCCGGCCCGCAGGCGAAGGAAGCGGGCGAGCTCACCGCCAAGCTCTACGCGGCCTTCACGGCCAAGGACATGAGCATGCTCGAGATCAACCCGCTGGTGCTGACCGGCGACGGCCATCTCAAGTGCCTCGACGCCAAGATCTCGTTCGACTCGAACGCGCTCTACCGCCACCCCGACATCGTCGCGCTCCGCGACGAGACCGAGGAGGACGCCAAGGAGATCGAGGCCTCGAAGTACGACCTCGCCTACATCGCGCTCGACGGCACGATCGGCTGCATGGTCAACGGCGCCGGCCTCGCCATGGCGACGCTCGACATCATCAAGCTCTACGGCGAGGAGCCGGCGAACTTCCTCGACGTCGGCGGCGGCGCGACCGAGGAGAAGGTCACCGCGGCCTTCAAGATCATCACCGCCGACCCGCAGGTGAAGGGCATCCTCGTCAACATCTTCGGCGGGATCATGAAGTGCGACGTCATCGCCCGCGGCGTGATCGCGGCGGTGAAGACGGTGGGCCTGGAGGTGCCGCTCGTCGTGCGCCTCGAGGGCACCAACGTCGAGGAAGGCAAGGCGATCATCAGCGGCTCGGGGCTCAACGTGATCCCGGCCGACGATCTCGACGACGCCGCGCAGAAGATCGTCGCCGCCGTGAAGAAGGGCTGAAGCGTTATGTCCATCCTCATCGACGCGAACACCAAGGTCATCTGCCAGGGCTTCACCGGCAAGAACGGGACCTTCCATTCCGAGCAGGCGCTGGCCTACGGCACCAAGATGGTCGGCGGCACCTCGCCCGGCAAAGGCGGCTCCAAGCACCTCAACCTGCCGGTCTTCGACACGGTCGGCGAGGCCCGCGAGGCCACCGGCGCGACCGCGTCCGTGGTCTACGTGCCGCCGCCGGGCGCGGCCGACGCGATCTGCGAGGCGATCGCGGCCGAGATGCCGCTGATCGTCTGCATCACGGAAGGCATCCCGGTGCTCGACATGGTGCGGGTCAAGCGTGCGCTGATCGGCTCGAAGTCGCGCCTCATCGGGCCGAACTGCCCCGGTGTCGTCACCGCCGGCGAATCGAAGATCGGCATCATGCCGGCCAACATCTTCAAGCCGGGCTCGGTCGGCATCGTCTCGCGCTCCGGCACGCTGACCTACGAGGCGGTGTTCCAGACCTCGACCGCCGGCCTCGGCCAGACCACCGCGGTCGGCATCGGCGGCGACCCGGTGAAGGGCACCGAGTTCATCGACATGCTCGAGATGTTCCTCGCCGACGAGAAGACGACGTCGATCGTGATGATCGGCGAGATCGGCGGCTCGGCCGAGGAGGAGGCGGCGCAGTTCCTGGCCGACGAGGCCAAGCGCGGCCGCAAGAAGCCGATGGTCGGCTTCATCGCCGGCCGCACCGCGCCTCCGGGCCGCCGCATGGGCCATGCTGGCGCGATCATCTCCGGCGGCAAGGGCGGCGCCGAGGACAAGATCGCGGCGATGGAGGCCGCGGGCATCCGCGTCTCGCCGTCGCCGGCGCGCCTCGGCTCGACGCTGGTCGAGGTCCTGAAGGGCTGAAACCGAGTGACAGCCGCGCGCGTATGACCCGCGCGCGGCTGTGTTGCAGCGCACGCAAGCCGGTGACGCCCATATGATGGGCGACGGAGCGCCCGCTTCGTGCGCCCACAGGAATCGCAGCGCGGCCCGCGCCTTCCGCTCGCGGAGGCGCCTCCCGCGCGATGACGCGGCTCATCCGCACCGGCGGAGGGCCCGAAGGACAGGATGACCCGCCGATGGCACGCCAGGACGTGAACGAAGCGCTGCTGGAAACCTCGTTCCTCTACGGCGGCAACGCCGCCTACATCGAGGAATTGCAGGCGGCCTACGCCCGCAACCCGGCTTCGGTCGACCCCGAGTGGCAGAGCTTCTTCAAGGGGCTCGGCGAGGACGAGACCCTGGTCGAGAAGAACGCGGCCGGCGCCTCGTGGACCAAGCCGAACTGGCCGGTGCCGGCCAACGGCGAGATCGTCTCGGCGCTCGACGGCAACTGGGCGACCCTGGAGAAGGCGGTCGGCGAGAGGATCCTCGCCAAGGGCGCGGAGAAGGGCGAGCAGAGGCCCGGCAAGCCCGCCGACGGCCTCGCCGTCACCGGCAAGACCGGCGTCTCGGTCGAGCAGGCGACCAAGGATTCGGTCCGCGCGATCATGCTGATCCGCTCGTACCGCATGCGCGGCCACCTGCACGCCAAGCTCGACCCGCTCGGGCTGGCCCCCCGCGGCGACCACGAGGAACTGCATCCGCAGCATTACGGCTTCCTCGAATCCGACTGGGACCGGCCGATCTTCCTCGACAACGTGCTCGGGCTGGAATTCGCCACGATCCGCGAGATCGTCGCGATCCTGGAGCGGACCTACTGCCAGACCCTCGGCGTCGAGTTCATGCACATCTCCGATCCCGAGGAGAAGGCGTGGCTGCAGGAGCGCATCGAGGGCAAGGACAAGGAAATCTCGTTCACCCCCGAAGGGCGCCGCGCGATCCTCAACAAGCTGATCGAGGCCGAGGGCTTCGAGAAGTTCCTCGACCTCAAGTACACCGGCACCAAGCGCTTCGGCCTCGACGGCTCGGAGGCGATGATCCCGGCGCTCGAGCAGATCATCAAGCGCGGCGGCGCGCTCGGCGTGCGCGAGATCGTGCTCGGCATGGCCCACCGTGGGCGCCTCAACGTGCTCACCAACGTGATGGCAAAGCCGTTCCGTGCGGTGTTCAACGAGTTCAAGGGCGGCTCGGCCTCGCCGGCCGAGGTCGAGGGCTCGGGCGACGTGAAGTACCATCTCGGTGCCTCGTCCGACCGCGCCTTCGACGGCAACAACGTCCACCTGTCGCTCACCGCCAACCCGTCGCACCTCGAGATCGTCGATCCCGTGGTGCTCGGAAAGGTCCGCGCCAAGCAGGACCAGCGCGCCAAGCCGAACGTCGTGCGCGCCAGCGTGATGCCGCTCCTGATCCACGGCGACGCGGCCTTCGCCGGCCAGGGCGTGGTCGCCGAGTGCCTCGGGCTGTCGGGCCTGAAGGGCCACCGCACCGGCGGCTCGATCCACTTCATCATCAACAACCAGATCGGCTTCACCACCGATCCGCGCTTCTCGCGCTCCTCGCCGTACCCGTCCGACGTGGCGAAGATGGTCGAGGCGCCGATCTTCCACTGCAACGGCGACGACCCGGAGGCGGTGACCTTCGCCACCAAGGTCGCGGTCGAGTACCGCCAGAAGTTCGGCAAGCCGGTCGTGATCGACATGCTGTGCTACCGCCGCTTCGGCCACAACGAGGGCGACGAGCCGGCCTTCACCCAGCCGAAGATGTACCAGCGCATCCGCAAGCACACCTCGGTGCTGGAGAGCTACGCGCGCAAGCTGATCGAGAACGGCACCCTGAGCCAGGAGGCCTACGACGCCCGAAAGGCCGAGTTCCGGGCGATGCTCGACGCCGAGCTCGAGGTCGCCGGCACCTACAAGGCCAACAAGGCCGACTGGCTCGACGGGCGCTGGTCCGGCTTCAAGGCCGTGCACGAGGACGTGGACGACCCGCGCCGCGGCCGCACCGGCGTGCCGGTCGAGACCCTGCGCGAGATCGCGCAGAAGATCACCCAGGCGCCCCCCGGCTTCCACCTGCACCGCACGATCCAGCGCTTCATGGACAACCGCGCCAAGGCGGTGGAGACCGGCGTCGGCATCGACTGGGCGACCGCCGAGGCCCTGGCCTTCGGCGCGACCATGCTCGACGGCAACCGCGTCCGGCTCTCGGGCCAGGACGTCGAGCGCGGCACCTTCTCGCAGCGCCACGCCGTGGTGATCGACCAGGAGAACGAGCAGCGCTTCACGCCCCTCAACGCCATCCGCGAGGGCCAGGCGCCGCTGGAGGTGATCAACTCGATGCTGTCCGAGGAAGCGGTGCTCGGCTTCGAGTACGGCTACTCGGCGGCCGAGCCGAACGCGCTCGTGCTGTGGGAGGCGCAGTTCGGCGACTTCGCCAACGGCGCGCAGGTGGTGATCGACCAGTTCATCGCGTCCGGCGAGCGCAAGTGGCTGCGCATGTCCGGCCTCGTGATGCTGCTGCCCCACGGCTACGAGGGGCAGGGGCCGGAGCACTCCTCCGCCCGCCTGGAGCGCTACCTCCAGAGCTGCGCCGAGGACAACATGCAGGTCGCCAACTGCTCGACGCCGGCGAACTACTTCCACATCCTGCGCCGGCAGCTGAAGCGCGACTTCCGCAAGCCGCTGATCCTGATGACGCCGAAGTCGCTGCTGCGCCACAAGCGGGCGGTGTCGACGATCGAGATGATCGCCGAGGGTTCGAGCTTCCACCGCATTCTGTGGGACGACGCCGAGCACGACGAAAGCGGGGTCAAGCTCGTCCGCGACGACAAGGTCCGCCGCGTCGTGCTGTGCTCGGGCAAGGTCTACTACGACCTGTTCGAGGAGCGCGAGAAGCGCGGCGTCAACGACGTCTACCTGCTGCGCGTCGAGCAGCTCTACCCGTTCCCGCTCAAGGCGCTGGCCAACGAGATGGGCCGCTTCCGCAATGCCGAGGTGGTGTGGTGCCAGGAGGAGCCCAAGAACATGGGCGCCTGGGCCTTCGTCGAGCCCTACCTCGAATGGGTGCTCGGCCAGGCCGGCTCCGCGGTGAAGCGCGCCCGCTACGTCGGCCGCCCGGCCTCGGCCTCGACCGCCGTGGGGCAGATGTCGAAGCACCAGGCCCAGCTGCAGGCCTTCCTCAACGAGGCCCTCGCGGTCTGAATGTCCTCACCTATGGCGGCGGCTCTCCGGTGCCGCCGCTCACCCTTCCCGGCCGTCCGGTACGGCCCAACCGATCCGGCATGAGCTGACACAATGGCAACCGACATCCTCGTCCCGACGCTCGGCGAATCCGTCAGCGAGGCCACCATCGGCCGCTGGTTCAAGAAGCCGGGCGACACGGTCGCGGCCGACGAGCCCCTGGTCGAGCTCGAGACCGACAAGGTGACCCTCGAGGTCAACGCCCCCGCCGCCGGCGAGCTCGGCGAGATCCTGGTCAAGGACGGCGAGACGGTGGAGCCGGGCGCGCTGCTCGGCTCGATCGTCGAGGCGAGCGGCGGCGGCGCCAAGCCCGCGCCCAAGGAGGCCGCGCCCAAGGAGGCCGCGCCGAAGGAGGCCGAGGCCAAGTCCGAGAGCCGCAGCGAGGCGCCGAAGGCGTCCGCCCCCGATGCCAAGGCGGTCGAGGAGGCCCCGGCCAAGGAATCGGCCGCCGGCTACGGCAACCACGGCGACGCGGCGCCCCCGGCCGCCCGCCCCTCCGACGACAACGGCCCGGCGGTCGGCAAGCTGTCGCGGGAATCGGGCATCGACCCGTCGAGCGTCAACGGCAGCGGCAAGGACGGCCGCGTGACCAAGGGCGACATGCTCGGCGCGATCGCGAAGGGGCCCGCGCAGGCGGCTCCCGCCCCGGCCAAGGAGGCGCGCCCGACGCCGCCGCGCCCGGCCTCGAAGCCGGACGACGCCGCCCGCGAGGAGCGGGTGCGGATGACCAAGCTGCGCCAGACCATCGCTCGCCGCCTCAAGGACGCGCAGGACACCGCCGCGATGCTCACCACGTTCAACGACGTGGACATGGGCGCGGTGATGGCGCTGCGCGCGCAGTACAAGGACATCTTCGAGAAGAAGCACGGCACGAAGCTCGGCTTCATGGGCTTCTTCACCAAGGCGGTGATCGGGGCGCTCAAGGACGTGCCGGCGGTCAACGCCGAGATCGACGGGCAGGATCTCGTCTACAAGAACTACTATCACATCGGCATCGCCGTCGGGACCGACAAGGGTCTCGTCGTGCCGGTGGTGCGCAACGCCGACGACCTCTCGATCGCCGGCATCGAGAAGACGATCTCGGGCTTCGGCCGCAAGGCCCGGGACGGCAAGCTCTCGATCGACGAGATGCAGGGCGGCACCTTCACCATCACCAACGGCGGCATCTACGGCTCGCTGATGTCGACCCCGATCCTCAACGCGCCGCAATCGGGCATCCTCGGGATGCACCGCATCGAGGAGCGCCCGGTGGTCCGCAACGGCAAGATCGAGGCG